>DATJDF010000628.1:0-5306 GCA_035497555.1 Arachidicoccus sp.
AGACGGCGACTGTAAGGTCGCCATGCGCAATGATAAGGAGCATAGGATTGAGTTTGATCGTCTACTTGTGTGGGTACGGAATGTTTAAAAATATCAGGCATAGACAAGGCGACTACCCTCCAGCTTTACTTTTTGATGAAGACGAAGTCCGCATTTGTTGAACACGATGGTGCTGTCGAAACTCCGGTGCCGTAATTCTTCCCGTAATGCCAGTAGGAAAACTCGGCGGAGGGAATTACCGCCCAGACATCGTACCTGCTTGTTGAATCGGATGACCAGTTCTTCGTCCGGTAACCCCGCAAATTCTTCCTGAAATTGTAGCTGCTGCTCCTTTAATAAAAATTCGAAATCCATTGCAATAAAATTTTATGGTTAAAAAGATATTGCATCAAAAAATCGAGTACACAAAACCATGGGTAAGTTTCTACTTTTTTGGCTTGTAAGACCCTCATCGTTTGACCACCGTAGCCTTTTTCGCTCGGTTGGCGTTATAAATAACTTCTTGATGCGGATACAAAAATAGGGGATAATTTTAAATCATCAAAATAAATCTACTAAATTAGTAGACTAATAGAAAGAAAGGATTGAAATGCCCTTCCGTATTGGATTATAGCTAATAAGAAATTTTAAAAAAACACATTTTAATATGGATGTCTTCATTTGTAAGGTTTGCGAGAATGGGTTCTGCGGGGTAAGCCAGGCCATTTCTCATGTCCTATCCTGCCTGTTGTCATCTGGCTTAACAAATAAAAGTAAATGCCGGTGGCAGGAATCTGCTCAAAATGCCGGCATAAACGCCTAAACAATCGCCTTGATTCAATAGATAGGCTTGCCCATTTTCTGGCCGCCAGATCTGTCCATAAAATAAACTGGAACGGATTAAGTAATATTATTTGTGTATTTTCATGGTATCATTCATTTGTGTATGGAACAACCAGAAATCCTCATCATAGGTGGCGGCCCGGCCGGCCTCACCAGCGCCATCCACCTGTCTGGATTGGGCAGGTCGGTCGTCCTGATAGAGAAGACGGCTTATCCCCATCATAAAGTCTGCGGAGAATATGTTTCCAATGAAATACTGCCCTATCTGCAAGAAATTGGTGCCGACCCTTCGGTCTTATCTGCCGTCAAAATAACAGATCTGGAATTCACCTTTAAGTCAGGCAAGCGTATAAACACGGTATTACCCCTGGGCGGTTTTGGCATAAGCCGGTATTGTTTTGACCAGTTTCTTTATCAGAAAGCACTGGAGCATGGCTGTTTGGTAATCAGGGATCAGGTCACGAACGTCTCCTGGCTAAATGGCAACTTTGTGGTGCAAACCATCAAAGATCAGGTCTTTTATCCCAAACTTGTGTTAGGCGCTTTTGGCAAACGCTCTTCTATGGATATTAAATTATCCCGGAAATTTATACAGCAAAAAGCGCAATGGCTGGCCGTCAAAGGTCATTATATGGGGCAGCATCCGGACCAGGTAATCAGCCTTCACCAATTCAGTGGTGGCTACTGCGGTGTGTCAAAAGTCGAAAAGGATGTGATCAATATCTGTTATCTGACCAGATACGATCTGTTTAAGCAATATAAAAATATAAAGGAGCACCGGGAACAAATACTATACAGCAATCCGGCTTTAAAAGCGGTATTTATGGAGGTCACCCCGCTGTTTGCGGAGCCACTGACTATCAGCCAGGTATCTTTCGCGCGCAAAGAGGCGGTCGAAGAGCACATGCTGATGATCGGGGACACTGCAGGCCTGATTCATCCTTTATGTGGGAACGGAATGGCGATGGCCATTCATGCAGCGAAAATAGCCAGTGAGCTTTGTTGCCGGTTTCTGAAAGGCGAAATAGATCGGGCAGCAATGGAAATGCTTTACAGCAGGCAATGGATTGATAATTTTCGGCAACGAATAAAAACAGGAAGAAACATTGCGTCCTTGTTACAAATGGAAAAAGGCTTAGTTTTACTAACAGGGGCCCTATCTATTTTTCCGCGCATCTTACCTATATTGATTAAAAAAACACATGGCAAACCCCTGAAAATAAATTCCAATGCTCCCCAATACCCACTATAGAAGTAATGAAACAGAGGCGATGGATGATTTTAATCTTCACGGCGATGAATTGGCGGTGGCACTCGATAAGATCGCTAAGATCAATCAGCTATTAGGGGGGAATCAACTCACCAAAGACGGTATATGGAAAATGATCCGGAATAGAGACAATAAACAGGTCCTAGAAATTGTTGATCTTGGATGTGGCAACGGAGATATGCTTCGGACCCTGTCAGTCTGGGCAAAAAAGAAACAGCTCCGTTTTAATTTAAGGGGCGTGGATGCCAATGCTTTTACCGTGGGTTATGCAGCATCTTTATCAGAAAATCATGAAGATATTCAATACACATGTGCTGATATATTAGATGTGAACTTCCGACTGGAACCAGCGGACATTATTTTGTTTACCCTGACGTTGCACCATTTTACAGATAAGCAGATACTCCAATTATTAAAAATGGCCGCGGACGAGGCCAGAATCGGTATTGTGGTCAACGACCTGCAGCGTAGCCGATTGTCTTATGTGCTGTTTGGCTGGGTGGGCAAACTGTTTCACCTGGGCAAGATGAATATAGAGGATGGGAAATTAAGTATTCTGCGGGGGTTTAGAAAAAAGGATCTGGAGAGTTATGCCATTAAATTAAATCATAAAAAACACAGTATTCGTTGGAAGTGGGCTTTCCGTTATCAATGGATTATCTCTAGTCTATGAAAATAAAAATCACAACTGTCGCAAAGGTGCTGCCAAAATATACAAAAACAACGGAGGAGATTTTACCGTTTCTTGACTTATGGCTTGCCGGACAAGAGGATCGATTTGCCCGGAAGGTCAAAAAGATATTTGAAAATGCAGGGGTGGACAGGAGATATTCGATCATGCCTGCCGAAGCGGTATTTACAGATACTTCCTTTGAGAAACGCAACAATATTTATAAAAAGGAGGTCACTCAACTGGGGAAAGCCTGTCTGCAAAGAGCGCTGGCACAAGCCGGATGGGAAGGAGGGGACTTAGATTATATCATCACGGTAAGTTGTACTGGCTTTATGATTCCCTCAATGGATGCTTATCTTATCAACGAATTGAAGCTAAAACAGGACATCATACGGCTGCCTGTAACCGAGATGGGCTGTGTGGCCGGAGTCTCCGGTCTTATTTATGCCAAAAACTTTCTCAAGTCCAATCCGGGCAAAAGAGCGGCGGTGGTTGCTGTGGAATCCCCTTCCAGCACCTTCCAACCGGGCGATTATTCCATGACCAATATTGTGAGTGCCGCCATCTTTGGTGATGGCGCTGCCTGTGCTTTGTTATCTTCCCGGGAAGAAGATACTGGTCCCGAGATCATCGATGAAGAAATGTATCATTTTTATCATGCAGAGCAAATCATGGGATTTGACCTGACAGATGCCGGACTGAAAATGGTCCTGGACATTGAAGTGCCAAATGTGATTGAGCAGCATTTTGAACGCATCCTTTACCCCTTTTTAGATAAAAACAAAAAGAAGATGCAGGACATCGATCATTTTATTTTTCACCCTGGTGGAAAGAAAATCATCCAGAAAGTGGAGTCACTGCTTTCAGGGCTGGGGAAGAATATCAATATCACGAAAGAAATCCTGCGCCTGTATGGAAATATGTCCAGTGCTACTATATTATATGTGCTGGAATCTTTTTTACAGCAGCGCCAAGAATCGGGAACAACAGGCCTGATGCTGAGTTTTGGTCCGGGCTTTACGGCACAGAAAATTTTATTACAATGGTAGAAGAATTTGCGCGACATGGGCACATGGCACTTATATTGGGGGGTAGTAGCGGATTGGGACTGGCCGCCGCCAAAAAACTGGCTACCCATGGAATGGGCATCTGCATCGTTCATCGCAATTCCCGTTCCGAAATGCAGGAGATCGAAATGTCTTTCAAGGAAATAGAAGATACCGGGATCCCCTTTCTGGCTTTCAATACAGATGCGTCCAATGCAGAAAAGCGTATGGATGTCTTAAAGAAATTACAGGCCTATAAGGGGCGCTTCAGGTGTTTACTGCACAGTATCGCTAAAGGTAGTCTAAAGGCCATGAATGCAGCAGCAGAATCACATTTGACAACGGATGATTTTCGGATTACAATGGAACATATGGCCTATAATCTTTACGACTGGACTCGTGGATTGCATCAGGAAGGGTTATTTGCCGCCGATGCACGCGTCTTAGCTTTTACAAGCGAAGGTAGCCGGAAAGCATGGACGCATTACGGCGCCGTAGCTACAGCAAAAGCCGCTCTGGAAGCAATTGTCAGAAACATCGCCTTGGAATTTGCCTCGTCCGGTATCCGGGCGAACTGCATACAGGCGGGGATTACCCCAACGGCCAGTATGAAAAAAATACCGGGAAGTGAGGTGTTGGAGCAATATACCCAAAAGCGTAATCCTTTTGGCCGGCTGACGAGGCCCGAAGACGTCGCTGGTGTTGTCTACCTTTTATGTAAAGATGAGGCTGCATGGATAAATGGGAATATAATACCCGTCGACGGAGGAGAGCATATTTGCTAAAGATGACGATAAAAGAAAAAATACTAGCCGATCTGCCCTACCGCACGCCCTTTCTTTTTGTGGACAAGATCGATCGTCTCGACGAGAATGGCGTCGTAGGAACATTTTACCTGCATCCGGAACTGGATTTTTATAAGGGTCATTTTATTGATTATCCGGTAACACCCGGTGTTATTCTCACCGAGATCATGGCACAGATTGGGCTAGTCTGTCTGGGGTTATTTCTGATAAAAGACAGATCCGAAGAAATTCGTTTTCCCTTTGTGCTTACTGCGTCTGAGATTGCTTTTTTAAAACCGGTATATCCCGGTGATACAGTGACGGTAACAAGTCAAAAGATATATTTCCGGTTTGGAAAATTAAAATGTAGCGTAAATATGTATAATGGAAACGGTATCTTAGTCTGCGAAGGAACGATCGCCGGGATGATCGCAAAACAAAATGATAGCCATGCGTAGAGTTGTCATAACCGGCATCGGCGTGGTGGCACCAAACGCCATAGGTAAGCAAAGTTTTGAAACGGCCTTGAAAAGTGGGCTGTCCGGCATCCGTTTTCATCCGGAATTGGAAGCGCTCAATTTTTCCTGCCAGATTGCGGGTCAGCCGGACCTGCAGGAAGCATTTGCTCTGCAGTATTTCACACCGCTGGAGCTCCGCCATTTTAAAAGTACTGGCATTTTATACGGCGTGATTGCCGGCATGCAGGCCTG
>DATJDF010000629.1:0-2649 GCA_035497555.1 Arachidicoccus sp.
TGTCTAAAATGTTGACAACACAGTGTGAGGTGGATCCTGCAGATCCAACTTATCCTATCCGGTTCCCGAGTTGGCGGGGCAACTGTGATCTGTGGGGCGCAAATGGCTTTAGTCCTGCTTCCGGTAACCGCAACCTGGCAATACAAGGATTGTTTGATTATATTAATCCCAGCAGTGCTAAAGCAGCTTCTCTGGTGGCTGACGGTTATGTAAAGACACCGTGGGGAATTAATCTCGTGAATAATGAAGCTCAGTATACTACTGATATTTTCAGAGGATACCCGGATTCTTATGTAAATGGCGGAGTGCCACCAAGGTATTTGCTTCCGCTTTCTACAGAGACCATTCTGCAGTCCAATGGACTCATATCCAATGGATATGGATTTCAGCAGTAATCAGCAGTTTTTGCATCAATAAGAGGTTGTCTCTGGGTAGCATGATTGCAACCTCTTATTTTTAAAATGGCTGATAAAGGTGTGATCAATAATTGGAATACTAAGGCTAAATGACTTTAAAAAATTGAAGAGATGAAATTATCAAAAAGGGTTGAACCGGGATTATTGTTTACACTATGTATGATATTATGTTTTTGCTGTTCAGGGATACAGGCACAGGATTTACAGGCTGATAATATGTTATTGTTTCAAAGAGCAAATGGCGGCTGGTTCAAACAGTTTCACGGTAAGGCTTTCAGCTATAATATTAATTTTACGGACATCCAGAAAAAGGAAATAGCCAGGGAAGTGCAGCAAGGGGAGGCGACAATCGACAACAATGCGACCACCAAGGAATTAAAATACTTGGTGAAGGCGTACAAGAATTACAAAAATCCGGCATACCTGGTTGCAGCAGAAAAAGGCATCCGTTATCTGCTAAAGGCACAGTATCCTAATGGGGGGTGGCCTCAGTATTACCCTGATACGAATTTGTATAGGGCTGAAATTACGTTTAACGATAATGCCATGGTCAATGTACTGAAGCTCATGCAGGATATAACCGCAGGCAGAAATGATTTTGACGTGGTGAATGCAAGCTTTAAAGAACCCTGCCAGGATGCTATTGATAGAGGCGTTGACTGTATCCTTAAAACACAAATCAGGGTAGATGGCGAGCTTACAGCCTGGTGTCAGCAGTATGATCAGCATTCACTGCAACCAGCAAAAGCAAGGTCTTATGAATTGCCTTGTATCAGTGGATCGGAAAGTGTATATATTGTTGAATTTTTAATGTCACTGTCAAATCCTTCAAAGGAAATTAAGCAAGCTATTGTGGCTGCTGATCGGTGGCTCAAACAAGTGCAGATTAAGGGGTATAAATTCGTGAATGTTCCGGCTCCTGGAACTCCTGAGGGATTTGATCGACAATTGGTGGCAGACGCTAATTCAACCATCTGGGCGAGGTATTACGAAATTGGGACAAATAAACCCTTTTTTTGCAGTAGAGACGGTATTAAGAAGTATGCTGTAACTGAAATTAGTTACGAACGCAGAAACGGTTATGGTTGGTATGGCGTATGGCCAAAGAAGTTGTTAGAGAAGGAGTACCCGCAATGGAAGGAAAGAATTGGTAAATAATAGAAGGTCGATCTAATGTATTAACTTTTGGTAAATCAATCATATAAAGAAAATAAACAATGACTGTAAAGTTTTCAAATATCATTGCTGTTTTGGGCCTCACGGTTATCCTAGCGATTGTATCAATCGGCAGTAGTAAGGCGCAGCAAAGTGTAAAGGCAAAGCCGAGAATATTGATAAGTAGTGATATTGGCGGGACTGACCCTGATGATAACCAATCCATGATTCACCTATTAACCTATGCCAACCTGTTCCAAATCGAGGGTCTGGTATCCTCTCCATATGGGAAGGGCCGAAAGCAGGATTTTCTGGATATGATTGATTTGTATGCAAAAGATTTTAATGAATTGAAAAAGCATGCAACTGATTTCCCCGATCCAGATTCCCTTAGAGCGGTTTGTAAGCAGGGTGCGCTTCCTGGTGCAGCTTTTAAAGGGTATGACAGGCCCACTGAAGGTTCAAACTGGATTATTAAATGTGCGAAAGAAAGGAGTGACCAGCCATTATGGGTGTTGGTCTGGGGCGGATTAGAAGATTTGGCTCAAGCCTTGCATGACGCCCCTGAGATTGAAAAAAATATCAAGGTATATTGGATAGGCGGACCTAACAAAAAGTGGAGTGTAAATGCTTATGCCTATATTGCCGGTCATTTCCCGAATCTATGGATCATTGAGAATAATGCTACTTATAGAGGGTGGATAATCGATGCTGAGTCACCTGAAAATTTGAAGGCTGACGCATATTACCATAATTTTATCGAAGGTCATGGAGCGATGGGTAAGGCATTTATAAATTATTATGGAGGCAGTATAAAAATGGGGGATACCCCGTCACTTGTATATGTTATGAATGGGGACCCTGACGATCCGCTGGGCGAGAGCTGGGGTGGCCGGTTTGCGCCTATTAATCGCAGTGCCAGGGTTATATTTAATCGAAACACGACAATAGCAGATACAGTTGCGGCTTATGGAGTTGTTGAATGGAGATTTAAAGGACCAAATTTAACGAATTCCAATACAGACTCTGTTTGTTTTACGATGGATGTAGCTGGGCAACAGTGGCCAGGCTATTATTT
>DATJDF010000630.1:0-6098 GCA_035497555.1 Arachidicoccus sp.
ATGATGGGATCATTTTATCTCACTCCACAAATGACCTTGACGTAGTCTCCTTCCAATCACTTAACAAAGTCATTTTGCCGTCAGAACTATAAGATTATTTTAAAGAGTTAAATGGGACAAATAATAGCTATGACAGTAGAATGTTCCAATTCTATTCTATCAACCAAATTAAAAGAATCAAAGAGGAATATGGTGAATGGGAAGGTTCTCCTAACTATTAAAGATATTGTAAATTCTCTCACTGACCATGAACAATTTTTTCCTTTTGCAAATTTTAGTTTTCATCTTTTTGCTTATGCTATAAAACTTTATCCGAATTATTATCCAACAAATGAAGTAATAGTCATGTGCGGAAACGAATATAAAAAAATAGCTGACTCATTTTTTAAATTTGCTAATTTATACCTAAATAATTCTGAATATCTTCAGTTTTAATAAATAATGGCTATCACGGCGCAAAAAGACACTGTCATATAAAGTATGTAATTCTCCAAAAAAAACCAACTTTTGCAAGTTAAATCACTAGGGAAATGACTCATCAAGAATCATAATAATTTTTTTCCTTTATGGGGTAACTGGCGTTTTAGCATGTAATTCCTTTTCGATCTTACGTACGTAATATTCAGAAACTCCCGTAAGCCTAGCAATCTTGGCATTGGACAGTTTAAGATCCTTGTCAAGCAGCATACTCCTTGCAGCTTCCATACGAGCTTCCTTAAACCCGATTTTCCAACCAATCTCCCAATCTTTAATATATTGTTCAATGGAAAACATGATAATTTAATAATAGTGAAATAATATAATATTTAATTATTGCTTTAGTCATTGTTTGAGTGTACACAATAGGTTTCTATACCGATTAAAAGTATAATCAATATCATTCTAAATGCGGCTGAATATTAAAAGGCGGAAATATATGACAAACTTTCATCTGGCAATTGCAATATATATCCTATAATCTGTAACCAATTTAAAAATTATGCTAAAAACATCTCGTTCGATTCGGATTGCAAATCCCTTTTGACTTTGAGAACAACATTCTCTGGTATACTAAACAATGAGACAATTTTCGCTACTGTAAAATTAATATCCCTATCACGAAGTATTTTTTGAATAGCTTCAATTTGTCCTTCCAACTTCCCTTCCAACTTCCCTTCTATTTTCCCTTCAATTCTCCCTTCAATTCTTCCTTCAATTCTTCCTTGATCTAATAACATTTGTTCAATATTCATAACGTTTTTATTTGAGGGGATTGGGAAATTATGCTAAAACCACCTCGGTCGTTTCGGATTGCAAATCCCTTTTGACCTTGCGAACAACATTCTCTGGTATACTAAACAATGAGGCAATTTTCGCTACTGTAAAATTAATATCCCGGTCAAGAAGTATTTTTTGGATAGCTTCAATTTTCCCTTCCAACTTTCCTTCTATTTTCCCTTCTATTTTTCCTTCGATTTTTCCTTGATCTAATAACATTTGTTCAATATTCATAACGTTTTTATTTAAGGGGATTGGGAAATTATGCTAAAACCACCTCGGTCGTTTCGGATTGCAAATCCCTTTTGACTTTGCGAACAACATGCTCTTTTACACTAAACAATGAGGCAATTTTCGCTATCGTAAAATTAATATCCCTGTCAAGAAGTATTTTTTGAATAGCTTCTATTTTCCCTTCCAACTTTCCTTCAATTTTTCCTTCAATTTTTCCTTCGATTTTTCCTTCAATTTTCCCTTGATCTAATAACATTTGTTCAATATTCATAACGTTTTTATTTGAGGTGATTAAAATTACATTTTTTGTAAAGTTAGCAAAAATTTCCTTGTCTCGCAAACACAGCCGAGCACATCTTGCTAAAAAATAATAAATTGAATACAATTGCTGTTTCCGCAAATTGGTTTGTGACAATTTCTGATATAGATAGTAAAAATTTTCACAAGTTTCATCAGTTGTTTGTTTGGATGCTTTTTGGCGGTTAATCGCCGCCAAAACAACCAATGCAAATGGATTATTACTTTTTTTCAGTTCATTTTCATCCTGTTCCATAATTTGATAAGCCCGAAATTCAAAGTTAAATTTCAATCCGTGAAGATTATGACTCCAATAATTCGTGAATTTTTTACTTGCTTTTGAAATTATAGCAATAGAGGTAATTGGAAGCTTATGATGAAAATAAGCAAGCCCAATATATTCGAGGATACGATATACAAAAGTTTTATTCGCGACTTCCTGCGCCTCAAAATGGATTAATATTGAATTTTTGGGAATTAATTTACCTGGTACTTTTATTAATTTATCTACAAAACGTTGTGTTCTTTTAATTGTTTTGGAGTCATCAAAATGTTCTAATTCCTTATTAAGATATTCAGCATCGTCAACATTATATTCAGACAATATTGCTGGAAAATAGAACTCTAGAAAATGCGGGAGCATCCTCTCGACCATAATTTTCCATAAATAATCAAATGGCAGATCTTTAATATCATAGGCTTTTACAGGTTCTTTACTTTTTATATTCATATATTTATTGTTTTATGTTTTATGTTTCATATTTATACTCACTTAGGCCGTAGCCTTGGTTTGAGCTTCGAGGTTCATCGATTCGTCTATTGGCGACTCCTCCTTTCGTCTTGTTCTATGTCCGGCTGGGCACCACAGCAGGAACAGTTCTTGTTCGAAGGAAAGAGCCGGTCTGTCTTTATGAATGTGCGGTCATTCCAGGCAGGCTTATACTCCGGCATGGTATAGAAGTACAAGCGCGTCTTTAGCATCTGTATTCTTTTACTTACTTATTTTTTGATCTTAAAAAATTATGGTGGTTACTTGTGGCAACGCTTTATCGATAATTTTAATGGTATCAAACTGCCATTAAAATTTATGCAGCAAATGTACAGTAACATCCGGGTAAACTCCAAATGTGATGACGTCCCTAATTTGATAAAAAGGGGTAAAAAAATGAATATGATATTCACCTGCCAAATCAGGCCCCTTCATTTAGCTCGTAACATAATCATTATCAAATAGATAAGTACTATTCACTCCACACCGAGAAATTGAATATTATATACAACTATTTTCTGCACCTGAACATTTTTTTAAAAAACCCAGTCGACTTGGGAAGATTTGTAAGCAGCTGAAATATTTTTAACTTCAATCGGGAGTCGAATCACGATAAGAAATAGGTGGGTTAGGATTATTAATGGGAGTCAAAAAGAGGTAGCATTGATTAATTTATAGAAAAGCAGCAAATTCAAAAAAAAATTGTTGAATTTGGTATGATGGAACCGGTATTAATATTGAGAATCAGTGCGGGTTATGTATTCAATATTCTGATTTATAAAAGGGACTTCCAAAGGAGGTTATCAGGAAGCTGCCACTTATTTCAAAGTTTCATAAGACGCCTTTAATCGGCCCTACAAATTAAAGGTGGCGGAAATGTGCATTTAAAAAAATGCCGGGGTTATGAATACTCAGATAGAGCGATCTATTGCTTAAGTGACGGTTATCTACATTTTATTGCCATGACATATTATCGGGGATACCCGATCCTAAGTTGTGAAAGGAATAAATGCGGTAAGCACTTCTGTAGGGATATCCAGCGGCTCATAAGTTGCTGCTGAAACGAATAAGACCGTTTGCGTCCCTTTGCCAAGTAGTTTACCCGCCTGATCAAATATCCGGTGTTCCAGGGTCGCAAATTTCCGATTGAAGCTTTTCACACGGATCATAACCTTAATTAAATCAAATTCTCTCGCTTCTAATGCAAATTTGTGTTCGAAGGATCTGGTCAATATCAGAAATGAAGTGTCTTTCAGGTTAAAATCCGGCAAGCAATGATTAAAGAATAGCTCTCTTGTCTTACCCACCCACATTGCATACATACCAAAATATACATTACCTACCGAGTTGGTATCTCCATAGGTGGCCCTAAAGGCATAAACATACCATTTGTCCTGAATGTATTCGCTAGCAAGATTGTTGATGCCTTGCGTGTCTTCCGGTTTTGTAGTAAGGGTTGGCTGGTCTATACTGGCATGAGATACAGATTCAGGAGCAGATACGGTGGTATTGCTTTCTATTAATGCAGTTTCACTGGATTTTTTGGCGGCCACGACTAACCCATAAACCACAGGTATCAGTGTGCCAATAATTAATAGAAGAGGCTGTAAATGTATATAGCCAAAACCTGCTATCACTAAGGAAAGACAACTTACGGCGAACATCTTTGTTTTGAAAAATGTAAAGATAGGTGCCTTATTGTTTAGTGATTTAACAATACCGACTACGGCATAACCAACAAAATAGGTGGCATAAAACACCATAAAGTATTCAAGTTCCAGGTTGGCTTCAAGAGCGGCCAGTGCAAGTATACCCGAAAGTATAAAATAGGGAATTGGCGTTGTAAGCAGCCGCTGTGGTACCATCGAAAACAGAATATTCTTTTTATCCTTAATATTCGATTGTAAAAACCAGCGAAGCGCCAGATAGCCACTGTCCAGCGTCGTGATGATACATATCGTCAGAAATGTAAAATAGGACCAGGCCAGCCAGTGAAGTTGCTGATAACCCTCAGAAGTCAGTAATCTTGTAATCATATCCTGTGCATAATAAATCCCATCAATTCCCTTCCTGGCAAAACCGGATGCACCCTGATTCATTGCCCAGAGCGTTAGGCTACCATGAAAGATGAGGAGCAGGAAAAATATGACTGACCCGATCAGATAACTTTTTATAATGGAAGTTTTTTCTTTTTGCATCTGGATGACCCGTTGCCATTGCTGGAGATCCAGCCAGGGGCCAGTAAAAAAACCAACACATACCGGTATAAGATATCCCCAAAAATTAAGATGTTGTTGAGCCTCTCCGGTGTTTGTTTGAGCTACGATACTGCTTGTAGGCTTATTGAACCAAAGGTAACCAACGCAAATCAGTAAGAGCAGGAAAAGTACAGTGTGACTATACTTGATCCGGGAGATATTAAATTGTTCCCCTAATAAAATTGCGGCGGCTAGTAATGCAATTACCACCAAAAGGAGCAGTAAGGCAGGATTTGAAAAATCAAGTGCCTGAAACAAATAACGGGCTAGTGCAAATACCGTCAGCGTAATAGCAATTAATTGATAAAAAAGAAAAACGGAAGGATAGTTGGATGACCATTTCTCAAAATAACTTTCCAGTGTACTTTTGCCTTTGTTGTTTCCGGCGATATAATGAGTGCCCGCACCAAATAGAAACAGGCCTAATGCATTTGGAATGGCGAAAGATAATAACCCCGTCAAACCAAATTGATAAGTAAATTGAACTGCGAAAAATAATCCAAGTCCCCAGGTCCAGGACAGTGCAACGGATACGCCCCAAAAAGCCGGCTTTAATGCTGTTAATTTCATGTTATCATTCGGGCTTCTTCCCTAAGAAGAAGCATTGTTGGTTAAGAATGTGGAAAAGAACCGCCCATTTAACAGCGACAGTTTATTACACGGTTTCCCGAGTATCAGTACACCACATCTATTATAAGTATGGTAGTGGTGTTTTCATATCCAGGAGATTCGATCAAAAGTAGTTATTTTTCACGTAGAAATAACTCGTAATTGACGTATTATTTTGTTGAAAAGAAGGCACTAGAATATTTTGCGTTAACAACAGTATGCAGTTTAATTCAAAGTGTGGCTATTATATTGGGCATGTAGTCTTTCTTAAACTGCTCGTTCGAAAAATATTTATGCATATAGAAGCCAGTAGGACAGATGGCACTAACAGTTGAATAATGATTATAAATAAGCAGAAACAGATGCAGCCGTATATCAAACCACTTCACGCGCAAGTAATGTGCTCCAGAGAAATTAAATTCAAGGAATTAATTGGGATTTAAAGTTTTTTACCTATTTTTATGTGCATATGTTTGAACATATATTCAAATTTAAATTGTAAATCTGAAACGACGGGACTAGTTGTCCAAATTGATGATAAAAAAGACGAGGGGCAAATTAAGGTCAGAAACATCATCGATTAATGGAGTTTAAACATTGCATTATAATGATTTATAAATAGTTATATTTATATAATTTGAAAATTGATAATTAAAATAAAATTTATGTGTACA
>DATJDF010000631.1:0-5157 GCA_035497555.1 Arachidicoccus sp.
AAACCGGGGCTAAAAGCAAATAGCGGTCGATAAAATCGTCAATAAGTTGCCTGCATTCTTTCAATATATTGACAATCAATTAAATACATATCACCTACAAGGTATTAAGGGAAATGACGGTCTTTAAAGCCAATGGTTTTCTACTATCTAAAACAAATACCCTGGTTGAACACCAGCGTGTTCGCGCTCAAAATTGATCAACCAGCGTTTCTTTTCAATACCACCCGCATAACCAGTCAAACTTCCATTGCTACCGATAACCCGGTGGCAGGGAATCACTATGGCAATGCGGTTGCGGCCATTGGCTGCGGCCATGGCCCGGATGGCCAGGGGCTGCTGCATCCTTTCTGATTGATGCTTGTAGGTCCAGGTGGTTCCGTAGGGAATATTCAGTAACATTTGCCAGACAGAACGGGCAAAATCATTCCCGGGCGTACATAGCGGAACTGTAAAGTCTGTCCTTTTGCCTGCAAAATATTCATTTAATTCATTTTCTATCTGGGTGGAATATAAATTGCCGCCAGGGGCGATCTCTGCGTGCAGCAGTACCAACAAATCTTCCAATTCTTTTTTTAAATTTACCCGGGTTCCAAACTCAAGAAGGCACAGCCCTTCAGCAGTGGTTCCTGCAATCATCAGTCCGAGTGGCGTAATAATTTCCTTTAAATAAAAAGCTGTGAATGATTTTTCTATTTGATCTTTGCTTTGCATTGTTATTATTGCCTTTTTAGGATTCTCTTATACACTCAAATATAGCAATTTTTTGTCTAAAATTTTTGGAATTTTACAAAAATCTGATCTTCAATTTACCAGCCAATCTCAAAATACTTCTGCAACGATTAAAGCCAGTGTAAACCACTATACTCCTTATTGATTTCTAAAATTGGCTATCCCCTTTATGATGCTCTATAAAATCACAAAGACCGGCTGCTGCATAGTCTTATCCAGATCAGTATGAAATGCTGGCCCTTATAAAATTTAAGCTTTCACTCCATAACAATTTTTTAATCCTTGCAAAATTCAGACTTTTATAGTTTTACATCCTGTTACTCAAATAAGGTTTTTTTAAAATTAATTACCCTACGACAAGTGAATTCTTTGTAATTTCAGTATCGAGAAATATAGCAGATGAGCAATTCTTATCCTTTTTTTTTCGATGAATTACCTTTCTTTCGCTTCTCATTTCCAATTATAACCCTTTAGATAATTCATTGGACAATTATAAAATTCTATATATGCATTTAGGCGACAGATTTGAAAACAAGTGCAGTAGTTGGTTGCTGCTTTTAGCCCTAGTCATTTGCTTTTCTGGGAGCGCCTTGGCACAGACTAGGCGTGCCGAGGCTAATGTACTGGCTGCACAGCGCATAAGACTGCCCAACGGCTGGTCCCTGTCCCCGGTGGGTAAAAGTACGCCGCTGGGCGACCTGCCACTTAATATGGTTGTCAGTCCAAAAGGACGATACCTGGCTGTTACTAACAATGGGCAGAGTATACAATCCATCCAGTTATTTGATGCAAAAACAGATACGCAATTAGATAATGTTGAGATTCCAAAATCATGGGCAGGTCTGGCATTCAGTCAGGATGAGCAGTATTTATATGCTTCCGGTGGTGATAATAACTGTATATACCGCTATCAGATCAAAAATCAGCATTTGTTCTTAAAAGATACTTTTCTATTGGGGGCGCCTTTCCCTATGGAAAATATTTCTCCTACGGGCATTTCAATTGATAATAAGCGAAACCTGCTTTATACTGTAACAAAACTCGATAACCAATTATATATTTTTGATATCCCTTCCCACCGGTTAGTAAGCAAAGTCTCACTCAAGGCGCAGGCATATAGCTGTATACTGTCCAAAAACAACAAGACCCTTTATATTAGCGCCTGGAGTGACAAGGCCGTTTTGGTCTATGATATTGCCACCGCAAAAATCACCCGCCGTATTCCGGTAGGTGATCACCCTAATGACCTTTGTCTGTCAAATGACGGGCATTATTTATATGTTGCAAATGCAAATGATAATACAGTCTCCGTTATTGATCTTAAAGGCAGAGGCGTAGTTGAAACCCTGAATACGGCCGTTTACCCGACAGATCTGAGTGGAACAACGACCAATAGCCTGGCGCTCAGCAAAGACAATAAGACCTTATATATCGCGAATGCGGACAATAATTGCCTGGCCGTTTTTGATGTGCGCAGGCCGGGGGCCAGTAAAGCACTGGGCTTCATCCCCACTGGTTGGTATCCTAGCTGTGTCAGGACACTCGGTGGTAAGATCTATGTGACGAATGGGAAAGGATTTTCCTCCCGCGCTAATCCTGAGGGGCCAAATCCGACAGATAAAAAGGAAAAAGTAGGGATTCATAAAGGAGATAGCCATAAGCCTCTGAAAACCCAATATATTGGCGGTGGGCTTTTGATGGGTTCTCTGAGTATTATACCTGCGCCCTCTGAAAAGCTGCTCGCCAGTTATTCCCGGGAAGTGTATCAGAATACACCTTTTACAAAAGAGGCGGCGACTTTGAACGGTATTGAGAAGGGCAACCCAATCCCTTCGATGAAAGGAGAAGTTTCACCCATCAAGCATGTTTTTTATGTGATTAAGGAAAACAGGACCTATGATCAGGTACTGGGGGATGTCAGGGAGGGTAACGGAGATACCAGCCTGGTGCTGTTTGGCGACAGCATTACTCCAAATCAACATGCGATTGTCCGGCAATTTGTACTGCTGGATAATTTCTATGTGGATGGTGAAGTGAGTGCGGATGGGCACAATTGGTCTATGGGTGCTTATGCAACAGATTATATGGAAAAAAACTGGCCAACCAGTTATGGCGGCAGAGGCCCGGGTCCGAAAGGAAAGTTGGCCTTGAACAAGAAATACATCTGGGATCAGGCGGCGGCGGTAGGACTAAGTTATCGTACCTACGGTGAATTTGCATCAGGGAAAAAGGCAAAAATCCCGGTACTAGAGGAACATTATGTCCCTAGATACCCCAAGTTTAACCTGAATATCCGGGATACCACCCGTTATAAAATTTGGGAACATGATTTTGACTCACTGGTAATTATCCATCAATTGCCCCAATTGATGACGGTCTATTTTCCAAATGACCATACCAAAGGAATGGCCGCCGGTCAAACAACCCCTTTTGCTTACGTTGCCGACAATGACCTGGCTATTGGGAAATTTTTAGAGCACCTAAGTCACAGCCCGATCTGGAAGCAGTCGGTAGTCTTCATCCTGGAGGATGATGCACAAAATGGCCCAGACCACGTTGATGCACACCGTTCCACTGCTTACATTGCAGGTGGATATGTGAAACGTGGATTTGTCGACCATACGATGTATTCTACCAGCTCCGTGCTTAAATCAATCGAATTAATTTTAGGAATGCCGCCGATGTCACAATACGACGCTGCCGCTGTTCCTATGTGGCGATGCTTTTCAAGCGAGCCGGACACGGCTTCTTTTACTGCATTACCAGCGAATGTAAATCTGAACGACAAAAATCCCAAAGGAACAATCCTGGCTAAGATGTCTGAAAATCTCGATTTTTCTAAGGAAGATATCATCCCTGATCAGTTGATGAATACAATCACCTGGAAGGGAGTTAAGGGTGAAAATGCGGTAATGCCTTCTCCTGTCAGGGCTGCTTTTGTAAAAGCAGTTCACTCGGATCAGGACGATGATGATTAGTTATTGAGTACTAAAGAGCATTATAAATTGAAGGGACGCCGTTGATCGTAATATCTACAATCAGCGGCGCCCCTGTAATTATGAAACTTCAATCACTATTTCTGTAACCATACAGTGTCCACTGTATTAACATTCCCCGTAGTCACTTCCACATTAGGAACAGTAACCGGCTGGTAGTCCGTTGTTGCGTCTGGGAGCACGGACAAAGTATAGGTTCCATCCATTAATCCCCAGAATTTAAATGCACCGGCTGTATCGGGCGCAGCACTTAAAGTGTCAGTTCCTTTAATAGCCAGTACAATTGCTAAGGCAGAATCTGGTAATACGACACCCTGAATAGCTCCGCCTGTTGCTTTAGCAAAAGTGCGGATAACAGGTTTTAAATTGTAATTACCGCTGTTTCCGGCTTTAACGATGGATCTGCTGGCATCAAAGTCCATCACCAACTCATAAGGAACTCCTTCAACCAAATCGGCATCTATATTGAGTTTTAAACCAGACTCCTGAGCAGATGGAGTAGCAAGTGGCACTTCTGTACCGTCATTTAATACAACTTTATTACCGTCGCCTAGTATTAATCTTATTTGGGAAACTTTCCCAACTGGTAAATCGACACCACCCAGTAAGGTGTCGTTGCCGTTGCGTAGATCCAAAAGGTTGTAAGCTCCTGGAGCAATTAGGGGCATTTCAGTCCAACCTTCCGAAGAAGTATCTTCTGAGGACTTCACCATTATTTTCTGAATATTAATCCAAACTTCTTTGTAGTTGCCTGGAGCATCCGTCAGGTATACATTCATTTTGGCGGTTCCACTTCCACCTGTGTCCGTAGATTTGGAACAAGACACGACCACTACTGCTACTATTAAAATGCAGGCCAAATAAGTAAATAATTGGATTTTACTCTTTATCACATTTGTGAACATATTCATAGATATTTTATAAGGAAAAGAAAACGGTTAACATATAAAAATATCAAATTCTATGCCACCGGATTCAAACAGGTTCTTTATAAGGTCCAGTTTAAGTATTACATAACCTATTTCCATAGCTATTCTCAAATGTTTTGCATTTGGTTACTATGTCTTTATAAAACCGTTGTGACAACAATGAATTTTTATAAAAAATGTTGGCTTAATACAATTCTTTAGGATTGCCTTAGCATATTGAGCGTAGAGGCTTAGAAATTCTATGATCAAAAGAACCTAATTTACAATTATCTTTTCCTCTGGTTGCTTTCGGTTCTTATCATATTGAATGCCATATCGGTGACGAAAGATGCCGTTTGCGACCAGATCAATCAGTTAACCAGATCTTACCTTTCAATTACACCAACTTGAATCCAAATAGGTTTCATAGGAGGTTCAAACATAATACGATTAACATACTCGGATTCTTTTACTTGTCTACCCATGCATAAGTCGTTTGAAGCTCCTGACAATTTCGTGGGCTA
>DATJDF010000632.1:0-2865 GCA_035497555.1 Arachidicoccus sp.
ACCAATTATTCCTTGTTCACATTGGACGGGTGTCTGAAAAAACCCATCCGAATTCAATAAGTCGGTAGGCGGCACATCCAAGCTCTTTTTGCAGGAGACCACGGAAAGTGCCACAGCGACAACTAATAATATTTTTTTATAATTGATTATTGTTTTCATTTTTTCCTTTTAAATGGTTAGAAAGTAATATTTATACCCATTGTACAAATGCGCGGTATCGGATATCCGCCATAATCAAGCCCCAAAGCACTTTGGCCTCCGGGAGCTGAGCTCGAAGCGGTATTAGCCGCTTCTGGCGAGTAACCTCCATAATACTTATCCCACTTCATCAGGTTTTCGATAGACACAAACACTTTCGCGCTAGAAATAAATTTAGCCCTAAGTGGAAGCTTATAACCTAAGGTTACATTCTTAATACGTAAATAATCTGAAGAGTATAACCAGCGAGAATCTAACGTAGTACCCGTCGTTGAACTGAGGATATAAGGAACTTTGCCGTTACCTGGGTCAGCTTCTGACCACCATGCATCTCTCCAGCGGCCCATTACATTTGAGAGTGCCCCCATGCTTGGGCGATCAATAGCGCGGCCAATAACGCCAAATATTTTTCCTCCGGTTTGAGCCGTTAATAAAATAGACAAATCAAAATTCTTATAAGAAAAGTTATTTGTCATCCCATAAACAACTGTAGGCGTCGGGCTACCTAAATAATCTCTGTCTCCATCTTTGGTAAATATGCCATCATTATTCACATCTCTGTACCGGATATCACCTGGAACGATGGTCTTTCCTTCAAAAGTTACTGGCGTTCCGCCGTGTGCCGCACTATAATCATCAATTTCTTTCTGTGTCATCCATACCCCTGTGGCATCAAACATATAAAAGGTGTTGATCGGCCGTCCTACCTCTAAGATATTAGAAGGATTATTGCCGTCAAAACCGGAATAGACAGGTGTATTGTCCGCACCTAATGATTTCACCTTATTTTGATTGAAGGCGATATTCAAGGACGTGTTCCATTTAAACACACCTGCAGTATTAACTGAATTTAGTTCGATTTCAAAGCCGTGATTATCAATGGATCCTAAATTATCCCAAACAGTAGTGAAACCCGAAGCACCCATGGTAGGTACCTCATAAAGCAGGTCTTTCGTCGTTTTTGTATAATAATCCAGAGACAATTGAATTCTGTTATTGAAAAAACCAAGATCAGCAGCCAAATCTGTACTTTGGGTTTTTTCCCATCCCAAATTAGGGTTCCCCAGAGAATTAGCGCTATAGCCGGCTGCTCCGCCATAGGTAACAGCCGTCAGGGAAGGATAGGCAGCGGCATAACTGATAGCGTTATTACCTGTAACCCCAAAGCTTCCCCTTAATTTGAAGGAGCTCCACCAATCCATATTTATGTTCTTGAAGAACTTTTCATTGGAAATGACCCAACCAGCAGAAACTGCGGGAAAGGCACCCCATTTATTATCTGCACCAAAAACCGATCCGCCGTCATAACGCAAGCTGGCAGATAACAAATACCGGCTGTCGTAATTATAAGAAAAACGTCCGAAAGCTGAAGCCAGCTTGTTAGGGGTAGCCTGAGTGACCATTGAGGCACCTACCGCAACCTGTGTTCCGTCAAATGAATATACGATCGCATCGTTAGGGAAAGGCTTATTAAATGATTGGTTTGTGGTGAAGCCAGTATTACTTTGTTCAGATGAAGCACCAACCATGGCGCTAATGGAATGACGGCCAAAATCATGATCATAATTTACCAAAGCCTGCAGCAAAGTGCTCCATGTTCTGGCAGTATTGTGCGCTCCCGATGAATTTGCACCTTCTCCTTTCGGCCAGCTTCCACCGGCGCTGGTGAATGAATAGGTCGATCCATCCAGATCATAAAAATTGGTTGAGGCAGACAATTCAACCTTCAACCCGTCCGTTGGCGTTGCTCTTATAAAAGCATTCCCCAGTACACGTAGAAATTCATCATGACGTATATTTGTATTCATAATATAAACAGGACTTGAAGCACTTCCTGCCCAATTATATTTTACATTCGGTTCTACATTTGTCATATAGCCTACACCAGGTTCAGAAACCGGAGTAGAAGATAAAACCTGATGCCCCTGGGCGTCTTTCCCATTTGCTCTACCCGAACCATCTCTACGGATATAGGTGGGAGCCAAAGTCATCCCCGCAGTTAAAATTTTATTGATTTTAGATTCGACATTCATCCGGAATGTAAAACGATCATAGTTTGTCCCTGTGGCTATACCATCTTGCTTCATATAACCGCCAGAAAACATGTATTTTGTATTTTCCGATCCGCCTACTACACTTACATTATAATCCTGAATCGGTGCGTTTCTGTAAAACTCATCCTGCCAGTCAAGTAGGCTAAGGCTTTCAGAGTTGGCTGTATAGGTATGAGCCGACTTGGTGGCATCACTCACATAATTAAACCAACGATCATCGAATACATAGTTATACGAGCTGGCACTACCGGCATCAATGCCTAATTTCCTTAATCTTTCGGCATTGGAATCAGATATCTTAGCATCAGTAACCTTCTTCGCTTTAGCATCGCGAAGATATACTGCGTCATTATCTTTTATCCTGAATTCCATCCATTCGGTCGAACTCAAAATATCCATCTTTTTCTCCAGGGATTGTACACCATAGGTTTGACTATAGGTGATTCTGGGTTTGCCATTAATCCCTCTTTTTGTCGTAACAATAACTACTCCATTTGAACCGCGGGAGCCATAGATGGCAGCAGAGGCTGCATCTTTCAAAACTTCTATGGAAGCGATATCAGATGGGTTAATACCGCTAAGTGTATTGATTGGTATACCGTCGACTACATAT
>DATJDF010000633.1:0-8505 GCA_035497555.1 Arachidicoccus sp.
TTTAATAGATATAATCTATTAGCCTTTGATCATGATCGTTTTAATGTCAGTAGTCAGAAGGTGGAGGATTATGATATTATTCTGATTGGCCCTTTCAATGATTATGAGGTAGCGAAGACCTATCAGCAGCAGATCCGGCCCGTAACTGCCGGCACGATACTTCCATGGCTAACTCCTGAAAAATATCGGTTTATCCTTATAAGTCCACAAAATGCAGATAAGTTAAAATCTGATGCAGACCTGACAAATTACGAGGCCGCATGGAAGCAATTTGAAGCAAAATAGTATTTTTATGGCTATCTTTAAAGAGTTGATTATTTTTGACCCGTATTGACCCTTAGTCTTACCGAAAATTTACGTAACCGAATAAAAACGCATGAATCAGCAAAATCAACCCATAGCCAATAAAAAAAAGGACATTAAATGGGTGCGCATTCTATGGATTATATTTTTTGCAGGGCTTATAGGATCAGGTCTGATCGTTCTGATGGCCAATTATGGTTTGCTGGGTGAGATGCCTTCCATTGAACAATTGCAGAATCCGACTGCTTCAGAAGCCAGTCAGATTTATGCGGATGACGGTTCCCTTATGGGGAAAATATACTCCGAAGACCGGATTAATGTTTCCTTTGATCAGATTAGTCCGCATGCAATTCAGGCACTTATCGCTACGGAAGATGAACGCTTCTACCAACATAGTGGTATAGACCCCCGGTCCCTGGCACGTGCCGTCTTCTCTCTGGGCGGTGAAGGAGGAGCCAGTACGATTACCATGCAAACTGCCAAAAACCTGTTCACCGATTACCGGCGCAATGCGTTTATCCGCATTATCCAAAAAATCAAAGAATCCATTATTGCCATTAAACTTGAAAGAAATTTTACCAAAAATGAAATTGTCACCCTTTACCTCAATACAGTCCCCTTTGGAGATAATGTATTTGGTATCCGTAATGCTGCACGTACCTTTTTCCAGGTGAATCCGGCGGATCTGACCATTTCTCAGGCGGCCGTTCTGATCGGAATGCTAAAAGCATCTACAACCTATAATCCACGGCTTCATATGGACAAAGCCATGATGCGCCGCAATGTTGTTATTAATCAGATGGTCCGTAATAATTTTGTACCTGCAGCAGAGGGAGAAAAAATTAAAAAGACACCTATTGTACTGAATTACCATAAAATGAGTAATTCAAATGGGCTGGCACCCTATTTTAGGATGGAGCTCATTCGCCAACTTAAAGCCTGGTGTGCAGAACATAAAAAACCGGACGGAACGGAATATAACCTTTACGGGGACGGGCTGAAAATCTATACCACCATTAACCCAAATCTTCAGCGTTATGCAGAGAGTGCTGTATCTAAACATATGAGTTACATGCAACAGTTGCTGAACAAACAGGAAAATGTCAAAAACGGTAGTATTTGGAAAGGCCATGAATCTACAGTTGAACGTTCAATGCGTCGTAGTAACCGGTGGACTTCTTCAAAAGCCAACGGCATGTCGGATAAGGACATTGAAAAGTCTTTTCATGTAAAAACAAAAATGCAGGTATTTGCCTGGAATAAAGAACGGCAGACCGATACGGTCATGACTCCCTACGATTCCATCAAATATACAAAACAGATGCTCCAGGCCGGGCTGATGGCCATGGATCCAATATCCGGAGAGGTCAAAGCCTGGGTAGGTGGCATTGATTTTAAGACTTATAAGTTTGATCACGTAAATATCAATACAAAAAGGCAGGTAGGTTCGACGATTAAGCCATTACTATACAGTCTCGCAATCGAAAAAGGGGGGTTTACACCCAATACACCTGTTGAAGATGTGCAACAATATTTTAATGGTTATGGCAATGTACCCGCAACCGGAGCCACCTGCACAGGTAGAACGATGCCTATGTCGGAAGCCTTGGCAGAATCCCGCAACTGTGCGACGGCCTATATAATGAAACAATTAGGGCCAAATGGCAATGAAGGCGCGGTCAAATTTGTCGATTTTCTCAAAACATGTGGCGTTACTTCGAAAATAGACCCCTATCCCTCCATCGCACTGGGTAGCGGTGAAACCTCCTTATATGAGATGATGCAAGCCTATTCCATGTTCCCGGGTCGTGGATTTACCGTTCAACCCATGATGATTACCAGAATTGAGGATGCCCATCACAATATTTTGTTTACCAGCACACCCAAAAGAAAGGAAGTCATCAGTGATATAACCTCAAATGCTCTTGTTTCAATGATGGAAGATGTCATTAATTATGGAACCGGTCAACGCATGGCCCGTTACGATATACCCGGTGACATTGCCGGCAAAACGGGTACGACAAATGACAATAGTGACGCCTGGTTTATTGGGTTTACTCCGCAGTTATTAGTCGGTGTATGGACCGGGTGCGACAGTCGCTTTATCCGCTTCAATAGTACCGCTGTCGGCCAGGGTTCCTCTCTGGCACTTCCGATATGGGCTTATTTCTTTCAGAAAGCCTATGATGATGAAACTGTCGGGCTCAACAGGAATCAACGCTTCAATATTAATACCGGCAATCCAACACAATCCATTATTTATGATTGGGCAAACGATATAAAGGACAGCACAGATAGTATCCAAAATCAGATCTTCAACCAACCAAATGTCAGACCTCAGGATATCGGTCCGGAAAGTGATACCAATTTTAATAACAATGACCAGAATGATGTACCCCTCATTGGAGGAAGTACCTCCGGCACCCCTAAAAGCAAAGCCAAGGCGGTTATGCCCCCTAAAAAGGAAGAGCCCAAAAAGAAGGGAATTTTCAGGAAGATCTTTGGTGGAGGGAAGAATAAAGATAAATAATTGACCCTCTTGATTTCAGAGGTTAAAAAAGGCTGTATTTATTACCGTCTTTTTTAATGTAGGTATGACATAAAATACATATATTATACCATTGTATTTAAAATTATTTAGTTTTTCCATAAAAAAAAGCTCCAAAATATTTGGCACTTTACGACCATCTTAGTAAATTGCACTAATCGAATTAGTGATCTTCAATCAAAATAAAAAAATTATGACTTACGCAGGAAAAAATCTAAAATACCTGAGAAAGCTTCGTGGTTGGACCCAGGCGCAGATGGCGGACAAGCTTGGCATAAAGCGATCATTAATAGGTGCTTATGAAGAAAGCAGAGCGGAGCCAAGGGTAGATATATTAGCTTCTGTGGGTTCATTATTTAAATTAAGCCTGGATGAGTTGTTTTTAGAAGATCTGGATTTGCCAGGTGAAGGTACTTATTTAGACAGACGTCGTGCATTGATGATGACCAATGCAACGGAGGCAAGGGTTCAATTTGTTCCTATGAAAGCTGCCGCGGGATATCTCGCAGGTTTTGAAGACAATGAATTTTTGGATGAATTAAACACTTTTACCCTGCCAATGCTGGCACCGGGATTCTACCGTGCCTTTGAAATTGTTGGCGATAGTATGCTGCCTACACCCAGCGGAAGTGTGATCGTGGGTGAAAAGGTGGAACATATGAATGATGTTAAAAATAACAATGCCTATATCGTCGTGTCCCGTTCAAATGGGATTGTTTATAAGCGCATTGTAAGAAATAATAAAAACAAAGAGCAATTAACCCTGGTCAGTGACAATCCGATATATGATCCTTATGCAATTGATTCTGTCGATGTAATGGAAATATGGAAGGCCCAGATGATTATAACGAAAATTGACAAACATCAACGCTGGGACATGGGCCAGATGGCCGGCTTAGCCGGTGTTGTAAATAATCTTCAACAGGAAGTAGCCACTCTGAAAAAACAGATCAGATAACTTTTTAAAGATTTGATAACATTAATTCTTCTTAGAGAAGCTGCATCTTGCCATCAAAAATGTGGCTTCTCTACGATTATTGCTATTATCTTCCCTCCTTCAAAACCAGCTTAACGCTGCCGTCATTTACATTTCGACTTCTGTTCGCGGCAATTGCGGATTATTTGCGGATAAAATATTCATCGATAACGAACGAAAAACGCACTTTCAGGGTAGAAAGTGCGTTAAAATGTGGCCTCGCCAAGAATCGAACTTGGATCTGGAGCTTCGGAAACTCATATACTATCCATTGTACGACGAGGCCGATACCGAATAAAGGTCTTCGGGGTGCAAATATAAACGCTAGATTTTTAAATTCCGCAGATTTAAGTTTTTTCTTCCCATACTTTTGCCAATTGCACCAAAACCTCTACTGCCTTTTCCATATCTGAGGCCCCTATCCATTCATGACGACTATGAATAGCCTGCATCCCGGTAAAAATATTAGGACAGGGCAATCCCATAAAACTAAGTCGACTTCCATCTGTACCGCCGCGAATGGGCTCATTGCTAACTGCAAGACCCGCTCGTTCGTAAGCTAAAATTGCATGATCCGCAACTGCAGGATGACCCACAAGAATTTCCTTCATGTTACGGTACTGCTCTTTAATATCAAAGGTCATATGAACGCCTGGATATTCATCAACGATACTGGCAGCAATTTTGCGCAGTCTTTCCTCATGAACAGCCAGGTTCGCGGTATCGAAATCCCTTACGATAAACTCAATTTCTGCATTTTCAGCTATTGCGTCCACTTTAGTGGGATGAACAAATCCTTCTCTGCCGGATGTTGTTTCCGGGCTGAATTCATTTTTTGGAAGTGCCGCCAGGATCTCTCCGGCAATCTTTATTGCATTTACCAGTTTTCCTTTTGCATAACCTGGATGTGCAATGATTCCGTGTATTGTAATTTTCGCACTATCCGCGCTAAAGGTCTCATCTTCAAAACTACCCAGTTCTCCGCCGTCCAGTGTATAGGCATAGTCCGCACCGAGTAAAGAAAGATTTACTTTTTCAGTACCCCTGCCTGTTTCCTCATCTGGTGTAAATAATATTTTAATGGTGCCATGTTTTATATCCGGATGCGTTATTAAATAATTAGCAAAATCCATTATAATCGCAACGCCGCTCTTATCGTCTCCACCAAGAAGCGTAAGGCCGCTTGCTGTAATAATTGTTTTCCCCAGATGCTTTTGCAGGTAAGGATAATCTTTAAGTTTTATGACTTGAGCCGTATCGTCTGGCAAGGTTATATCCGCACCATCATAATGCTCATGCACGATAGGCTTCACATTCGTCCCGGAACAATCCGGCGCCGTATCGACATGTGCACAATAGCAAATGACCGGAACTTTTTTTTCTGTATTGGCGGGAAGCGCCCCATAAACATAACCGTTTTCATCCATCACAGCATCCTTCACGCCAATTTGTTTTAACTCTTCAACAAGTATTCTGCTAAGATCTTTCTGTTTGTCTGAAGAAGGAAAAGCAGGATTTTCCGGGTCACTCTGTGTGTCAATTTTTACATACCGTAAAAAACGTTCCGTAACGGTAAAGTTGTACTGTTCAAACATAGCAATGATTTAGTCCGCAAAGTACAAAATTCATGACTATATTAGGACAACTATATAGATATTTGGACCGTCCGCGCTTAACTTTGCTCCGTTCTGTTAAGGGTTTACCTGAATTAAGGTTTTTTTCCACATAAATAAAAAAGGTTTTTCTATCTTTCCAGAACTTTTAGGTATTCAATATTGTCTATTATTAAAGGAATGGCGGGGAGATGAGCCCGGCCTCAAAAGCATTAAAAATTCGGAGATGAAAGTAGTAATTGCAGGATCTGGATACGTTGGGCTTGTAACAGGCGCCTGTCTGGCAGATATAGGTGTTGAAGTTTGCTGTATAGATACCAACCAATCAAAGATAGAAAACCTTAAAAAAGGGATACTGCCAATTTTCGAACCGGGTTTAGATGATATTGTCAGGTTAAATGTCCATACCAAAAGGCTTTCATTTAGTACCTCATTAGCACAACATATGGAAGGGACGGGTGCTGTATTTATTGCAGTTGGTACACCTCCAGGAGAAGACGGTAGCGCTGATATGCAATATGTAATCGCTGTGGCCCATGAGATCGGTCTGCATTTACAGGATTATACGGTTGTAGTGACTAAAAGCACGGTACCGGTAGGATCCTCTGAAAAGGTGAGACAAGCCATACAGGCCGGACTGGATGAAAGAGGGGAAAATATACCTTTTGATGTCGTTTCCAATCCCGAATTTTTAAAGGAAGGCGCCGCTATCAAAGATTTTATGAGCCCTGACCGGATTGTTGTCGGTATTGACAGCGAACGGGCTAAAGAAACAATGGATACACTATATAAGCCATTTTTATTAAATGGCTACAGGATCCTATACATGGATATCCCTTCGGCTGAAATGACCAAATATGCCGCCAATGCAATGCTGGCAACCCGCATTAGTTTTATGAATGATATTGCCAATTTATGCGAAATCGTCGGTGCCAATATTACTCATGTACGTGCCGGCATCGGCGCTGATCCGCGGATCGGTAAAAAGTTCCTCTATCCCGGAGTCGGTTATGGAGGGTCCTGTTTTCCAAAGGACGTAAAGGCCTTACTGCGTACCGGAAAAGATCATCATTACAACCTGCGATTACTGGAAGCTGTAGAAGCTGTTAATGAGGCACAGAAAAAAGTGCTTTTCGATAAAATAAACCGGCATTTTGATCAGGCATTAAAAGGGAAAACAATCGCTGTATGGGGACTCGCATTCAAACCCAATACAGATGATATCAGGGAAGCACCGGCATTCGTTTTAATTGATGCCTTACTGGCGGCCGGGGCCATTGTAAAAGTCTTTGATCCGGAGGCCATGGCGGAGGCTCGAAAAGTATTGGGCGACGCTGTTTATTGGGCTGAAGATGTTTATGGAACGGTTGAAAATGCAGATGCTATTGCGCTGATAACCGAATGGAATGCGTTTAGATTGCCCAATTGGAAATTGATAAAAAAGACAATGAACAGTAACAGCGCCGTAGTTTTTGATGGCCGAAATATTTATGATGATGTCAGTTTAACCAGAGCAGGATTCACCTATTATGGAATCGGCCAGTAAGCGTAGATTATCTGTTTCTTTATAGATCTATTCCCATGCGCTGTATAAAACCGGGATTCAGGTAGGCTGACAACGCCTCGAATGGAATAAATACATTAATTTGACCCTCGGCATAAGAAGCTACTTCATAAGGGTCATATACAAAACCGATTCCCTTTGGTGTAAAGTAAAAATTGTTATTAGCAGGCAATACATTTTCAAATAAAATATCGGTTAATGGCGCACCGGGTGCCAGTCCATACTCCTGGCGAAAGTATTTCTCTATTATGGATTGCAGCTTGAGGGAGTCTATACTAACGATATCCTGCAGGCGCATCCTCACTTTGTTTGCCAGATCCAGGCAGGTCAGGTTTGCTCCGAAATTTCCATGTGCACCACCTGAATATTCATAATTGGATCCATAAAGAATCACATAATCATGGTGATTGTATACCACCTGAATATTAATAGTTGAAAAATAATTAAAAGTTGCGGGGTTTTCTGTTTGTCCCAGCTCTTCAGACATACTTGTTTTATAGGACTGTAGATATTGGGATATCTCCTGCTCAACCAGTGTTTTAAGTTCAACTGTGGTATCTGCTTTATTGGATGTAAGCATTTGTTTTATTACCTGACTCAGGTAAATGCTTTTTGTGTCATTGGAATTAGTAGAAGCGACTGGAAATATCAATTCCATAATGGCCTTAGGTGATCTTATATTGTTTTCATAGGCCCTGATGGAATCTGAAAATGCGACCCCGCTTAACTTCAAAGCACCTTCCTCATAATTTTCCTGCAAGGTAACTTTGTACGCTTTCTCACCCTGTTTCCAACTGCCATTATATCCGCCCTTCATCTGTACCAGTATTAATACAGGTGACTCATCTTTTGCGGACGCATGCTGACTGTAATTAATTTCAGTGAACTTCAGCGTATCAGCGGTTTTTCCTTCAGACTTGCTGTGTAGCCCTTTGAAAGTTGACTGGTCCAGCACCAAATGCAGCCATTGGCCTGATGCTGAATAGTAATATAAACCTGCGTATACTTGTTTATTTCCTGGCACTGCCTGGAGATGCATAACGACTTTCTTGCCTCCAATACTTCCTTCCAGTCTTTTATAAAAACCAATCTGCGGCTGAAGGGCCTTTACGATAGAAGAAGATGCCCTGCTTTGCCCGAAAATGATTAGGGGGAAAATAATAGGAGCTATTAAGCAAATAATTATCGCTGTTCTGGCCAACCGAAATGACATTAATTTCTGGATTGGATGTAAATAGGAAAATATAGACATACAGATTATAAGCTTAAGTCGTGAATGTATTTTGCACCTATATAAACCATTTATTTTCCAGTAAATCGTTCACTCCGGACCTTAATAGCCCAGCACTTTCAATTTGAGAATTGCCGCCACGGTCATACTGTCCTCAATCTTACCTTCCATCACTTTTTTGAAGACCTCCTCAAATGGTTCAATAGCTATTTTTAACTGCTCCGTTTCTTCCGGCTCAGGTGTATGTTGGCTGAGCCCTTTTGCCAGGAA
>DATJDF010000634.1:0-2903 GCA_035497555.1 Arachidicoccus sp.
GGTCTTCAATTTTTTCTCCCATACCGATAATACCACCAGAACAAACAGTAATAGAGGTCTTGCGGACGTTATCAATGGTCTCTAACCGGTCTTCAAACCCCCGGGTAGAAATAACCTCTTTATAATACGATTCTGAACTGTCAATATTGTGATTATAAGCATAGAGGCCTGCTTCTTCCAGCCGTTTGGCCTGGTGCTCCGTCAACATGCCCAATGTGCAGCACACTTCCATGTCCAATTTAGTAACCGTGCGGACCATCTCAAGCACCTGATCAAATTCTGAACCGTCTTTTACATTACGCCAGGCAGCCCCCAGGCAGACCCTGGAAATACCATGCTGCTTTGCCCGTAAGGCCTGAGCTTTAATCTGGTGTACAGGTAAAAGTTCTTTAATTTTTACTTCGGTATGATAGCGGGCAGCCTGTGGACAATAACCGCAGTCTTCCGGGCAGCCGCCTGTCTTAATGGATATCAGAGAGCTGATCTGCACTTTATTCGGGTCATGATGCTGCCTGTGTACCTGTGCAGCTTCAAAAACCAGTTCCAGTAAGGGTTTATTATAAATAGCGAGAATCTCTTCTTTCGTCCAGTCTCTTTTAATTGCATTTATCATGGGACAAATGTAGGGAGTTTTAGCTTTGCATGAATCAATTTGGCCTGTTTTATTGAAGGCTATAAGCAAGATTCAGTCTCTTTGCGGCCCTGGTTACCCGCACAGCTAAATAGAAAATGAATAACCTTTATGGCCATCCCGGAGCGCAAACTGCGCATAGTTTAAACAGAATAGAAAACAAAATATTTCCGTCATTGGACACGGTCCCTGTGATCGCTGTTTTTTGCCTCAAAAACAGATTGTAAAGTCCAAATGGGGCAAAATAATGTATTAATTTAAAAAATATTTATCCACTGAAGTAGCTTCTGTCATTGCATTTAGACAATTATTTTTCTATTAGTCTACAAATTTAGTAGATTTATTTTTTCAGTTTAAAATTATCCCCTATTTTTGTATCCGCATCAAGAAGTTATTTATAACGCCAACCGAGCGAAAAAGGCTACGGTGGTAAAATGATGAGGGTCTTACAAACCACAAAAGTTGAAAATAACCATGGTTTTATGTGCTCGATTCTTTGATGCAATATTTTTTAACGCTAAAATGTATTGCAATGGATTTCGAATTATTATTAAAAGAACAACAGATCCGCTTCCAGGCGGAATTCGCTGAACTGCCAGATGAAGAACTGGTATTACGTTTTAACAAGCAAGTACGATGTCTGGGTGGCAATACCATCCGCAAAGTCTTTCTCTCGGCACTTAGAGAGGAACTAGGACAAAGAAACTTTGACAGCAGTATCGTCTTCAATAAATGTGGGCTACGGCTGAATCACAAAGTCAAACTCCAGGATCACCGCCTGGTCTATGCTTAGGTAAGTCTGACAGATGAATTTTAACGCAGCCGGTACATTAAATATAAATAGCCGGAAAGTCATACGCATGAACAATTTAATGAACATAAAAAGTAATCTATCCGTTGAGAGGCGATGTTGTTGCAGCCGTCTTTACTCCAACTAGTCATTGTCAACCCACCCTGGTTGTTACGAATTATGTCCATTACTTTTAAAATTCATCTTATGTCTGATACATCCGCTATTACCACAAATCTGCAGCAAAACCCGATTATCCAAACTGGGGAAGGTGCGCAACCGATCAGTAATTTTTATGGTTTTACACCTCTAAAATCCGGTAGCCTCCTACCCCATTTTCTTCATCCTTCCAGTTTGCTGCGCCATCCAGTTACCCAATACGTCACATCAAACAGTAATGCATATCCCGAGGATGAACCAGTCCTGCCAGGCCTGACTTCCTCCAAATCGCTATTTATTACCGAGCGGCCACTGGTGATTATCTTTCGACCCGTTTTTCTTGAAAATGATTTTAACCAGCAGGTATTTCTGGAAGCCCTGGAGGCGGACATACAAGTCATGGGTGGATCACTTTTGGTGATCACCAATGCCAGTGTCAGAAACCTTACGCGGCAGCCTGGAGGGCAGCTACGGCGCTCTTCCTATCAGATTCTTTCTGATCCGCAAAACAGCGTTGCTGAAAAGTTTGGACTCTATCATCCTGATAACCTGCCAGGAGACTGGCTTTCAGGGGTCGACGGGGATATTGCGCTTCCGGCCTTCTACTTACTAAACGAACAGGGTATTATTGATTATCATTATATCGACTATAATTTTCGCACTTATACGCCCTTACCGGACAGTTCAGATAATGGTGTTATCCGAAAATTACTGACAAAAGTTTATCAAAACAGTCAAAAGACCAATCGCCGGTTTAAAGTAGCTTTCGGCGCCTAAAATGTGTTTTCATCCATTTGTATATGGGACCATCCGGCCAAGGGGTGGTCCCTTTTTATTGAACGAATCCTTCTGATCTCAAAATAAAACGTTCTCCCTGATTCGTTATTTTTTTAATATTAATGCGGCTCCATTGCGGATCAATTATGTGCTGTCACAGATCTTCTCAATAATCTTGCCTTCGTCTCAAATTAGCCGACCAATAATCCTGTAACAATGATCTGTTTATCAAAAGGCCGGTTCAATTCTGGTTGAATATTCACCGATTCGATAACAAATTCAAATAATAAGGTCTCTTCTTTAAACCGGTCACCGGGATGTAGTACCGGATACTTATTTTTGACCAGCTCCTTCAAAAAAGGCAGCGCAAATCCCAGTCGGGGGTTTACCTCCTGATTTAGAGGCAATGCCTGCCTATAATCTACCTGGATGGAATGGGGATCCACCTCTCCGTTTATAGCCATGAAGCTGATCTGGATTTCTGACTGCATAGTAACCTTATTTAGGGTTTCAATGTACAATATTTTGAGGCTTTAAACGAGTTTA
>DATJDF010000635.1:0-2810 GCA_035497555.1 Arachidicoccus sp.
CAATTGCCCCCCTGTAATTTTCAGTAGATTTAAATATAATTAATTAACCCCCTGCCTTTTGACTGCAAGAATCCGTCAAAAATTACAGCATTAATTGGTCAAAATAGATATTTCGCTCATAAATGTATTTTCAGGTTCCTGATCTTTACTCGGTTTTACTATATTTGTATTGTACCTAATTTCCAAGCTATGATTGATCCGAAATTGATTTTGAGGAAATTAAAAATTAGTAGGCTTGAGAGCATAGACAATATTCTAGAAGATGAGCGCCTGTGCATGCGCATTATGAAAGAGAAGCCAATTAAGGTAGCTGATTTTTTGCGCAAAAAACTAATTTCTGCACCGGAATTAAAAAAACTTATTAATGGCAGGATAATCTCCCAGTTTTCCAATTCTGAGAATAAAGGATCACCGAAATATATTTTCGAAAATGAAATTGAGCCTTTTCTGATTGAAAGCCTTGCCTATCATAACTCTGCTTTGAAAACGATTAGAGCCGCAAGCGAATTTATCCTTAAAGTATTTGATCCCGCATTGACAGAGCCCGAACTTGAGATTTTAAAAATACATTTATTGGAATATGGAAATGCAGAATCATTTGTCAAGTTCTTAATGAAATATAATTTGACAAGGCATGAAGCGATTTGGCTATTTAACCGTTCACTTGCAAAAATTAGACTAAGAAAAAACTTATACGACGTATATATAAAGGACTGGAGCGAAGAAAAATATAAACTAATTGACGAGGTAAAGATCCTCAGAAACCTTAAAGATTCACTCTATGACAGGGTTAGAACAGTAAAGGTGAAAAATAATTTAGACGTTTTTGTGGAAGATCTGGATATTCTAGGTAAAAATATTGAGGATTTAAACCTGTCAGTACGGGCATATAACGCATTGAAATCATTCAGGATTGATACCATTCAGGACTTACTAGAATATTGCGCTGACGACCTTATTAGGCGAAGAAACGTTGGATCTATGACCATTAAAGAAGTAAAAGAGAAACTTGCAGAATACGATTTGCGGTTAACGGATGACAACTAAAACCTATATTAAGCTTTTCAATCCTCCTGTCTGAGTGCTTCCATCAACTCTGGATGTTCACTTGGATAAAAAGTTCCTTTTATGAATGAATGATTTTCCAGTTTTCTAAGGAGATCTTCTACCGTTTTTTCTTCTCTTGAATTAACTATCATGTTCATTAAAATTGATTGTATCCGTTTCGGATACAATCAATTTTAATGAACATGATCGGCTTTCCCAAATAATTTCGACACAATGGATTAAAGGGGCAGGTATCTTGAGGCGTTACCGTAAGTTCCTGACTTGTTCTAAATGGCAAGCCATTGGATAATTGCATCAAGTAATTGAATTATATACCCGATAGTTATGGTAGGTAGCTTAACCCCGAAATTAGATTTACTGGACGTGAAATTAGTCTGAGATTATATACTGGGAGACGATTATGAACAGAGCATTACGAAGGAAGCTTTATAAATCCAAAAATTGTTTTTAATGCTTCAGAAGGGTTAACATCAATTGCTAACATAATTAAACAAAACTCTTCAACTGTCAAACGAGACGTTTTGTTATTATATAATTGATTTATGCGCTGCCTATCTAAACCGGTTTTTCTGGCAACTTTTGATTGATTTATAGATTTTTTGGCCAAGTATTCACCTAGTAAAGTCATTGTAAATCATTAAATACTACACATATTAATAGTTTAAAACTACGTCTGTAAAGATTTTCTAACAAGTAACTTGAAAAAATGACAGAATAAATATACATTTGTAAAGTAAATCTATACAACACATGGAAGATTGATAGTATATCAATCATATTCGGGATAGTATTGTTCGATTTTAAGCCATTTCTATAACTCGAAAATAGAGCTGATTTAGTAGTATAGAATTTAATATGAAGTTGCCATTTAAATTGGGGGCTATTATTGTATTTGAATATCGGTTGATTGCTTCATGCCAAATTTAAAGGGTTAAAAATTCATTTTTAACTGGTATCAATTGATTCATCCACTTATGACCATAATGATCAAGCCATTATCGACACAGCACTTTTGTGCATACCGACATCTCAGGATGTGGCGTATTAAAAACCTAAAATTACCTGGGTATAATTCAATAAATCTAGTGTGTATTCGATTTGCGAATAAACCCAAAAACCCGATTTAGTTTCAATATCTGGGTTATGCCTACCAAATTGTAATATGATGATTCACAGAATCACGCCTGGTCGAATTCAATTTAAATAATCGATTAATTGCCAAATCAAAATGAAGAAGCTATTATGCCTCCTGGGCGGAGCTATGCTATTAATGAACATACAAGCACAAAATAACCTTGCAGTATCGGTAGGAGATACCGTCCCCGATATATTATTGCAGGATATCCTTAATTATAAATCAACATCAGCAAGACTTTCAGATTATAAACAGCCTGTTATTATCGATTTCTTTGCCACATGGTGTGCCCCCTGCATTGAAGCATTACCTCATTTAGATTCCTTACAAGCAGAGTTTGGTGACAGTATTCAGATTTTTGTAGTTAGTCATGAACCTAGAGCCACTATTGAAGCTTTTTTAGAAAATAATCATATTGGCAAAACACTTCGATTGGCTTTTATCCCGGCTGATACTACTTTAAAGAAATACTTTCCACATGTGGTTATCCCTCACGAAGTAGTTATTTCGGACGGAAAAGTATCCGCTATTACCTCCCCGGAAAATATAAATAAAGCCACGATCGGTAAGCTATGCCGGTCTGGGCAGATTGAATTGCCTCTAAAGC
>DATJDF010000636.1:0-14419 GCA_035497555.1 Arachidicoccus sp.
GCTATCAAAAAGCAGCTAAGCGTTTTCAACAGTATTATAATGACCACCGGTACAACTTAATCTTTTCCGATTTTTCGCTAGAAATGAAGGCGGCCTTGCCGCTTAACAGCACAACCGAATTTCTGTCAGGTCTTGGGCGTGACTTGGGAAAGCTGGTGAACCTGGAATTTATTCAGCTAAATTCCGACAATTACGCCTCCTTCAAAGCAGCCTTTGAGAAAGGAACTGATTCCTTTAACCTGTCCCTGAATAAAACATTGCAAATAGATGGATTCTTTTTTCGACCGTTCATCGAGCATAACAGTCATGTAAGAAAAGCGATCAATCAGTTAAAAAGTATCCCGGATTCATTAGCCGCTTTGGTATTTGAACACACAGCGTATTTTCCCAACCACACACAACTCTCTATTGCGGTTATTAAAAATGGACAGGCCACCTATTACGGTATGGTAAGGCGGCGGGATACGATCACAGGTATTCATAATTCCCGGAAAGTTTTTGAAATTGGCTCTATTACAAAAGTATTTACCGCAACGATCCTGGCAAACGCGGTAATAGATCATCAAGTGGCATTGACAGATCCTGTGAATCCTTATTTTCAATATGCCTTTAGGGCTAACGAACCAATTAGTTTTCTTTCGCTGGCCAATCATAGTTCAGGGTTGCCGAGAATGCCTTCAAATTTTATCTATTCACAAAATCCTTATAAGAAGTATGATTCAACAATGCTAAGGGAATATCTTACCAATAGCATGGTTTCGGAAACTGCGCCCGGTACAAAATATGCCTACTCAAATTTAGGCGCTGCAATGCTGGGATATGCATTAAGTCTGCTGAAAAGGCAATCCTTTGTACACTTGTTGAACAGCGAAATTTTTCAAAAGTATAAAATGTCTAATACTTATACGAGCAGCGGGCAAATACCGCAGGATAGACTTGTCGCCGGACTGGACAGCAACGGAGTAAAGACAAATAATTGGGATTTTGATGTGTTCATGAGTGGCGGCGGCATGCTATCTACGGTGGAAGACTTGAGCAAATTTGCAAAAGCTCAATTTGATCCTAAAAATTCAGCGTTGGCACTCACCAGAAAACCAACTTTTACAGTTAGCCGCAACATGAAAATGGGCCTGGGCTGGCATTTGCTTCAGACAGAAGCCGGAAGGACACGTTATTGGAAAAATGGTGGGACGGGTGGCTATACCAGTTCAATGGCATTAGATACGGATAATAAAACGGGTGTCATTATTTTGTCAAATGTCTCCGGGTTTAGCCAAAGCACGGGAGAAATAGATGCACTTTGTTTTGCGCTAATGGATGCGATCGAAAAATAAGGAACTCCTGGCTATCTGGAAGGAGACTCCTTAAGATATTTTCTGCTGGGCTGGTTGCGAGATGCTAGCCGGTGCTGTTGTCTTTTTGCTTAAAACCCTATAAGCGATAATAACCCCAAATAACATACAGATAGCCCCAATCATAAAGTGAATACCCGGATAAGTAAACGGTGCTTTATCAGAGGTAAAATAAGCAAATGTTCCATTCATTATTAAGGGGCCAATAATGGTTGTCAGGCTCATTAAGCTGGTAAGTGACCCTTGCAATTCCCCTTGCTGATTAGCAGGTACTTCTCCGGATATAACAGATTGCAGGGATGGGCCGCATATGCCGCCCAGGCAATATGGAATCAGAAAGGCGAACATCATCCAGCCCTCGGTTGCAAAAGAAAATAAAACCAAACCAATAACGTAGAGGAGCAGGCCTATATAAATACTTTTTTTATTACCCAGCCTCGGCACGACTATCCTGGTGAGGCCACCCTGAACCAGGCCTACCAGCACGCCAACAACTGCCAGAGAGATACCAACCATTTTCTCACTCCAGTGAAACCGGTAAATAGTGAAGAAATTCCAGTTGCTTTGTACTGCCTGGGCACCAAGATAAACCAAGAAGAAACAAAGTGCCAGTCCTCCGATTTCCGGATGGCGTGTCAGGAATTTTAAGGAACCAAAGGGGTTTGCACGTTTCCATTCAAATTCCCGGCGATTTTCTTTACTGAGTGATTCAGGAAGGAAAAAATAACCATACACACAATTGATCAGACATAGCACCGAAGCGGCATAAAAAGGAGCCCGAATACCCCAGGTGGCAAGAAAGGCTCCCAGCGCGGGACCTAATACAAATCCTAAGCCGAATGCTGCGCCAATTAATCCGAAATTTTTAGCTCTCGAAGTCTCATCCTTACTGACATCTGCTATATAAGCAGAGGCAGTGGTAAAACTGGCGCCGGTTATACCTGCGATAACCCTTCCAATAAACAACCAGCCATAAGAAGGCGCGACAGCTTGTATGATATAGTCAATGCCAAAACCTAATAGCGAAAGTAATAAAATCGGGCGTCGACCGAATTTGTCACTTAGGTTGCCGATGACCGGCGCAAATAAAAATTGAACAATGGCAAATGCGGAGAGGAGGTAGGCTCCGTAGGTGCTTGCCTCATTGATCGGAATGTGTTTCAGCTGTGCAACCAGGTCTGCCAAAACAGGGATAATGAGTCCCCAACCCATGATATCAATCAGTAAGGTGACAAATATAAAACTGATCGCTGCCTTTTTGGAAATGCGCATAAAAATGGTTTGGAAGCCGTAAAAATATAGTAATTTTTGTTAAACAAGTACAGACCCCGTTGTTTTTTTAGAATTATTATCGGTTTTACCAGGTATCTGTTTATGGAGACAGCTGTTGTCTCTATAAACCGCAAAACCACAAAGGAACTCCTGAATAGGAATTCCTTTGTGGTTTTTGAAGTTTATTGATTCAACTGTGGAGGCCGGTTATTTTACGGGGACCTCTTTATCACTTTCGTTTCTAAATACAACGATGCCATCAAATACGTCCACCAAAACCGGATGCGCTTTATCAATCTCACCTGCCAGTAGCTTTTTACTTAGTGGGTTGACAATTGAGCGCTGTAAAAAACGTTTTAAGGGTCGGGCTCCAAACTGGACATCGTAGCCATTATCAGCTAAATAGTCAATCACATAATCACTGAATTCAATACGGATACCATTTTCGGCAATTAGCTTCTTCAGGTGTTTTAGCTGAATCAGGATGATACTCCGGATCTCTTTTTTGAGCAGCGGATGGAACATAATAATCTCGTCAATCCGGTTCAGAAATTCAGGGCGGATCGTACTGTGTAACAGATCCATCACCTCGCCTTTGGCGACTTCTTCTGCTTTGTCGATGTCCGTAGGATTGGCTTCAAATGCTTCCTGTATCAAGTGGCTGCCAATATTACTGGTCATGATAATAATCGTGTTTTTGAAGTTTACCGTCCGGCCTTTGTTATCCGTCAGATGACCATCATCAAGAACCTGTAACAGGATATTGAAAACATCGGGGTGAGCTTTTTCTATTTCATCAAAGAGCACAACACTATAAGGTTTACGCCTGACTGCTTCCGTCAGCTGACCACCTTCTTCATAACCCACATAACCTGGAGGTGCACCCACGAGACGGGAAACACTGTGTTTTTCCTGGTATTCACTCATGTCAATCCGGGTCATCATGGATTCATCATCAAAGAGAAATTCTGCTAGTGCCTTTGCCAGTTCCGTCTTACCAACACCTGTAGTCCCCAGGAAAATGAAAGAGCCGATCGGCTTTTTCGGGTCACCCAGCCCGGCCCGGCTTCTGCGTATTGCATCTGATACCGCTGTGATGGCTTCTTCCTGACCCACTACCCGCTGGTGGAGGTGGGTTTCCAAGTCCAGCAATTTTTCTTTTTCACTCTGAAGCATCCGACTTACCGGAATACCGGTGGCCTTGGCGACATTTTCTGCAATATCTTCTGCGTCCACCTCTTCTTTCAAAAGTCGCTTTTCTGAGATTTCGGAAAGCAGTTGCGCGTTTTTATCAATTATTTCCTTTTGTTCTTTGACCTTGCCATAGCGGATTTCAGCGACCCGGCCATAATCGCCCTCTCTTTCGGCCTGCTCCGCCTCAATCTTAAGGGTATCTATAGCGGCCTTGGCATTCTGCATCTTTTCCACAACTTCTTTTTCTTCCTGCCATTTAGCCTTATAAGTATCTCTTTCTACCATCAGGTTGCCGATAGTAGTATTCAATTCATTTAATTTTGCTTTGTCATTTTCCCGCTTAATGGCTTCCCGTTCTATTTCCAGCTGACGGATCCTTCTTTCAAGTTCGTCCAGCTCTTCCGGCATTGAATTCATTTCAAGGCGTAGTTTGGCCGCACTCTCATCAATTAAGTCAATGGCTTTATCGGGTAAAAAGCGGTCGGTTATATAACGATTGGAGAGTTCCACGGCCGCTATGATAGCTTCATCCTTAATGAGTACATGATGGTGAGTTTCATATCTTTCCTTAAGTCCCCTTAATATAGATACCGCATCTTCAATACTAGGCTCATCCACTATTACCTTCTGGAAACGACGCTCCAGGGCTTTGTCTTTTTCAAAGAATTTCTGGTACTCATTCAGTGTTGTTGCACCTATGGCCCGGAGTTCGCCTCTGGCCAGTGCGGGTTTAAGGATGTTGGCTGCATCCATGGCACCATCGCCACCTCCGGCACCGACCAGTGTATGGATCTCATCAATAAAAAGAATGATTTCTCCATCGCTGGAAGCCACATCCTTAATCACGCCTTTAAGTCTTTCTTCAAATTCACCTTTATATTTGGCACCAGCGATGAGTAGCCCCATATCGAGTGCATAGATAATTTTTGACTTTAGATTCTCGGGAACATCGCCGTTGACAATACGGTGTGCCAGTCCCTCCACGATGGCCGTTTTACCTACGCCGGGTTCACCAACCAGTATTGGATTGTTTTTAGTTCTGCGCGAAAGTATATGTAACGTACGGCGTATTTCTTCGTCCCGGCCGATCACCGGATCAAGTTTGCCCGCTCTTGCCAGCTCATTGAGGTCTTTGGAGTATTTCTTTAAGGAATTGACCTCTTGAGAAGCCGTCTGAGAATTAACGGTGCTGCCTTTTCTAAGATCGCGAATAGCAGCAACCAGTCCCTTTTCTGTAAGACCGGCATCTTTCAACACTTTTGCAGTGTCATCATTTCCCTGTAAAATAGCCAGTAACAGATGTTCCGGATTGATAAATTCATCGCCAAACTGTGTGATGACTTTATTGGCTCGCAGAAGCGTATTGTTCATTTCACGCCCTACCTGCTGTGCCGGTTCTCCGCTGGTGGACTTGGGTAGTTTAGCCAGGGTTTCTGTTAATTTGCCATCAATATAAGGTATATTAATGTCGTTTTTCTTCAGCAGAAAATCAATGGTGCTCTCTTTTTCGCTTAGAAGTGCTTTTAATAGGTGATTGGTCTCAATATTGAGATCATTGTCGTTAAAAGCGATTTGTTGCGCTGCCTGGATTAACTCCTGGGCTTTAATGGTGTAATTATTCGGGTTCATATATTTTGTAGACCTCCTGTTTTCAAAGTTAAAAATTCTAATGCTAAGACACTATTAATATAATGCAGATTAAACCTTTTCGGGGTTGGAGCCCAAGACTTAAAATGCCCTTTACCGTTAAACGGGAAAGGCTTATCAATAAGATTGTTACTTGCAATAAACATACAAATGGTTTTTTTGTGCTATATTGGCACATATTTACCGGACTGTCTGCCTTAAAGTCACGTCGGGTAAGGCTTTTATGAAATTATGTCGGCTGATAAACGCATAATATTATGGCAAAATGGGACTGCTTTCCCTGTATTATGCAGGCTTAATAGTACCTTTAATTTTCGGAAAATTACAAATTAAACAATTATTACATGTCAAATGCGCGAATTGTATGGGTTGATGATGAAATTGAGGGTTTAAAATCACAAAAAATATTTCTGGAACAAAAAGGATACGATGTAATAACATTTACGAACGGATTTGATGCGATTGAATATATTAAGGAAAATAAACCTGATGTCGTACTGCTGGATGAGTCCATGCCGGGTATAAGCGGATTGGAAACCCTGGCACAGATTAAGGCGATTCATCAACAACTCCCTGCGATCCTTATCACGAAAAATGAAACAGAGAACCTGATGGAAGAGGCCATTGGAAGTCAGATTGCAGATTATCTGATTAAACCGGTCAATCCAAATCAGGTACTGCTCAGTCTGAAGAAAATACTGGACAATAAACGACTTATTGCTGAGAAAACAACCTCCGCCTACCAGATGGAATTCCGGCAATTGTTTATGGCATTAAATGATAACCCCAATGCGGCAGAATGGATAGAAATATACAAGAAATTAGTCTACTGGGAACTGGAAATGGAAAGAAGCAACAGCCCTGAAATGCTGGAAGTATTGCAATCGCAGAAACAGGAGGCCAATACGGCCTTCTTTAAATTTATCTCGAAAAATTATTTAGACTGGCTGGCTCCAAAAAACACGGATAAGCCGATCATGAGCCCGGCACTCCTGAAAGAAAAAGTATTCCCGCTATTGACGCCCGAAGTGCCTGTTTTCTTTATATTGATTGACAATTTGCGGTTTGATCAGTGGAAAACGATACAGTCACTTTTTGAGGAAGATTTCAGAACTACTAACGAAGATGCCTATTACAGTATTTTACCCACCGCCACACAGTATTGTCGCAATTCGATCTTTGCGGGTATGTTACCCCTGCAAATAGCAGATAAATACCCTGACTACTGGAAGAACGATGAAGAAGAAGGTGGGAAAAACCTTTATGAGGAAGATTTCCTAGCTGGTTATATTAAACAATTGCAGAAAAAGGATGTCCGTCACAGTTATACTAAAATCGTCAATAATCAGGATGCGCAGATGCTGGTCAATAACGTGCACAACCTGCTGAACTATGATCTGAATGTCATCGTATATAACTTTGTAGACATGCTCAGTCATGCACGCACCGAAATGGAAGTGCTCAAAGAACTGGCCGGTGATGAATTGGGCTACCGCAGCATTACGAAAAGCTGGTTTGAACATAGCCCGCTGCGACAGGCACTTAAAAAAATTGCTGACAAAAAAATCCGACTGGTGATCAGCACAGACCACGGGAGTGTACAGGTAAAAACACCTTATAAGGTAGTTGGCGATAAGCAGACTACTAGTAATCTCCGGTATAAACATGGCCGTAACCTCAATTATAATCCAAAAGAGGTACTGGCCTTTAAAAATCCAAAAGAAGCAGGGTTGCCCTTGCCTCATGTCAATTCTTCCTTTATTTTTGCAAAGGAGGACGGATTTTTATGTTATCCCAATAATTACAACTATTACGTTAACTATTATAAAAATACCTTCCAGCACGGAGGTGTGAGTATGGAGGAAATGATCATACCGGTTATCCAGATGGAAAGTAAATAGATTCCTATATTCTTAAAATTAAAAGCATACAGTCGTAGATACATATGGCAAAAGGAGCGCAACATAAAAAAGAAGAAAAAGAACCAGTAAGAGAAATCGTCCATTTGGTTTTTGACCAGAAGGGGGGGGCTTGCATTGAGGAGAGTTTTACAATGGAGCCAGGTAGTCAGGGAGAGATAATTTGTTTGGAAGAAAATTATGCACTTGGACCTATAGCTGAACTGGAAGAGCCCGAAGGTTGGATGACCCGTAAGCAGTGGTGGCAGGTCTTACTTGGTATTCCTGAGGAAGAACAACCGCCGCATATGACGGGGGATAAAATGAAATTACACGGCCTGAAACAGCGGCTGGAAGAAGATCCTGATCTTCAGCTCTGGATCTGGCTGGGACAGAATGCCAGGGATGTTTGCGGCTACTACTGGCTGATCAGTCAGCTAAGCGCCTTCCAGGGCCAGGTTCACGTTCTTTATCTCAATAACCTGCCGTTTATAGATGATAAAGGACATATTTTTTATCCAATCCATCTTTCAGAAATATTGCCCAAAGAGTTTGTCAAAGCAGCCCGTTTAGCTAGGGTTGTTACACTGAGTGAATTTGAACTCGATCCGGATGAATGGAATAAACTGGCACTTGACGGTGGTTATATCAGGACACTGGAAGGAGGTAAAAAACTACTGTCTCATGCTGCAGATTTTTATGACAAAATAATACTGGATCAGTTAGGACAGTCTACCATGAAGCTGCAGAAATTACTGGTGCAGCTTCATTCACAAGCAAAACTGGACGCAATTGAGCCTTATATTCTATGGCGTATTAAAACCTTAATTGAACAGGAGCAGATCGCTGCACAGGGCGATTGGGATAAGGGAGCGAAAAGTCTTTTGTTAAAAGCTACCCGCGGGCAGTTATTTGTGGAAATAAATCCGGATGAGCCCATCCGGGAGGTCGAAACAAATGAAGGGAATGCCTAGTCTAAGTTGGGGCGCTCTTTTGATCATTAATAATGTTTTACAAACGCAATTGGTATGCTGGATATTAAACGCATTCATCATGTAGCTATCTTAACAGGAGATTATGAAACGTCAAAACAGTTTTATACCGAAATACTGGGGTTCAAAATACTGGCTGAAGTTTACAGAGAACAGAGAGATTCCTTTAAACTGGATCTGGCCGTAGGTGACAGATACCAGATCGAGCTGTTTTCATTTCCTGATTTTAAGCCCAGGGCTTCTTATCCGGAGGCAAAGGGCCTCAGGCATCTGGCCTTTGAAGTAGAAAATGTGGAGCAAAGTATTGCTGATTTAAGAGCTGCAGGCGTTGAAGTAGAAGACGCCAGAACGGACTGTTACACAGGGAAGAAATACTGCTTTTTTTTGGATCCCAATGGTCAGCCGCTTGAATTATATGAGCTATAAACGCCCGACACATCTAATTTAGGCATGGTGTTGGTATGACTAATGATCGACTTGAGTGTTACACGCGCTGAGCATGGATTGTAATCAGTTAAGTAAATCGACTGATCGGTTTAAAGAGCGGAAATGTTAAAGTTTAATTTTAACGCAGCAAAAATTGGTAGCATTTAGGCTGATGATTCAATTTAATAAAAACAACAAAGCAACTTTATAAACAAGCAACCATTTAACTAATAAACTATTAATTTAAAACAATGAAAAAGTATACAAATTTATGTCTTGCAGCCATTGCACTAGCGCTCATATTCAGTAGTTGTGTGCCCAAAAGAAAGCTGATAGCGTCTCAACTGCAGGCACGGCAATTGCAAAGTGACAGCGCAAGACTTGCGAGTAATGTAAGTGATTTACAAGACCGGATTACAGGGTTGAAAAATGACATTTCCAATCTGAATGATCAGGTCGCGTCCTTATCGCACAATAACAATAACAAAGAAAATCAATTGGCGATGAGTAAGGAAGCATTACAGAAGCAGCAACAGAAATTGCAGCAGCTGCAATCCTTACTTGATGCACAAAAGGAAAAATCAGAAGCCTTAAGAAAGAAAATGGCGGATGCACTTTCCGGATTTAATTCTAACGAGTTAACGGTCACTCAGAAAAACGGGAAAGTGTATGTCAGTTTGCAGGAAAACCTCTTATTTCCTTCCGGAAGTGCTGTTGTGAGTGTCAAGGGGGTTGACGCGCTTGCTAAATTGGCCGCTGTGCTGAATACCAACCCAGATATCCAGATTGATATTGAAGGACACACAGATTCTATTCCTATCAGAGGTAAATTCCAGGACAACTGGGAACTGAGTACTGCTCGTGCCAACTCTATTGTTCGGATATTGGTTAATCGGTACCGGGTCAGTCCACTTAATCTGATCGCTTCCGGACATAGCCAATATGATCCTGTTGATTCAAATGCAACACCGGAAGGTCGGGCGCATAATCGTCGCACAGATATTATCCTGTCCCCTAAACTGGATGAGTTATACAAATTGATTTCTAATTAGTCCGGTCAGAATCTAATAGACAGACTTACATCTAATTCTGTAGTCGGTAAGCAATACCGAAATCAAAAATAAAAGGAATGCACCTTTTTGAAGCTATTTAGCGGATAAAAGGTGCATTCCTTTTATTAGTTATAATTACCGTTAATTAAAATAGGGGGTTAGGAGCTGGATTATTCCATGGGAGTAAAATAAGATTAAGCAATGGTACCATTGTTAATCGGCCAAATTGTTGATCCGAACTCGAATATAACGACAGTTCCGAAGTCCAATTTCGGTAATCTTGAAAATGTGGGGTTAATTTCTAGCCTTTATAATCTATTGATTTGATTATCAGGTTTTTTACTTAACTTTAATTGCATCTTTCGCAGCAATATCTTAAATAGATTATTTGTAGGTCGATTTAAAACCATCCTTATTTTGGTGCCAGGAGGGCAGCGCCAATCCTCGGTTTTGTCGGGCATAAGGCAATCGTTAAGGGATTTTACGATAAAGAATTAGGTGAGAAGACTGGGCTATTAAAAGGCGTTGAAATAGTAAAAATTGATAACAAAGATCTGTCAGAAATTATAAAAGATCATTTGAAGATCATCCCTGCATCCAATTATCCTACCCAGCTTAGAAATATGTCGGCCATACTGCTCCAGTCTAACAATAGCAGTGTGAATGTTACTATCAAAAGGGAAGGCGATATTCAGCAAAGGTCCCTTAAAACCTATACCACTGGTGAAATGATGCGCACCAACATAGCGCATCACAAAAGAAATCCTTTAGTCTGCTTCCACAGGATATCGGTTATCTATATTTGGGCACCATTAAGAATGCAGAATTACCAGCCATTTTTAAAAAATTGAATGGCACCAAAGGTCTTATTATTGATTTGAGGTGTTATCCTTCAGAAGCTGAATCATTTATGCCTGGACTGTTTATTAATAGCGAACCATTGAAAGTAGGCAGTGAAAACCCGAATTATTATAAAGGTAAAGTCGTGATACTTGTAAATGAGACGACGCAGAGTCAGGCAGAATACACTGCTATGGCCTTAAGAGTGATGCCTGGGGCTATCGTTCTGGGATCCACCACCGCAGGTGCAGACGGGAACGTCTCCCCAATCATTCTTCCAGGGGGTATTTCGACAATGATTAGCGGGATTGGTGTATATACCCAGACGGCACCGAAACGCAGCAAATAGGCATTGTTCCTGATATTGTCTTGAAACCGACTATTGAAGGAATTAAGGAAGGCAAAGACGAATTGCTGGATAAGGCGATTGAAATTATACAGACCGGTAAATATTAAGAAAACGAATTATTTTTCTTAGATAGTGATCTTTAATTTGTGGAGTCGGATTACTTAAGGTCTTTATGATTATTTATGCAGGATATTGTACAGTGCTATCTTTCCAGAGATCAATCGGAACGCAGGCTGTAAGGTGGGTCTGCTGGCTTATGGTAAGGATAAAAGGTGCAGAAGGTTTTCTTTCAAAATAGAAAAGATGCCGGCTGTCATAAAGCCTACGGAACTGTTCCATCGTCAAATTCCCTTTTAAATTATTGCAGGCCTGACAGCTTAGCCGCAGGTTTTCCTGATGATAACGACCGCCTTTAGAAAATGGCAGTATATGATCAAGTGTCGCTTTGGTATGACTAACGTGTTTGCCACAGTACGCACAGTGCCCGTTAGCCTGACGGTAAATCTTTCGCTTTGTTCTGAAAGAATAACCATCTATTTTCTTTCTGTATAGCCGTGATTTTACCTGTTTTTGAAGTGTAGGACATTTATTTGGCTGAACCAACGAACTGGTTTTAACCTCAGGTTTTTTGATGTCTGGAGCTGCAGGAAGCGGCTCAGATGCTCTCATCGTCATGATATCTTTTACCGAAGTTGATTCGACATCTTTGGACGGACCGAATAGAAGACTAAAATTATTATTTCCGTATTGCCCATACAGACAACATTTAAAAAATGGTTGCCAGTCTGAATGCTTCAGTAGGGGAGACAGGTCAGCATAGATATAACTGGGCCGATAAGCACCACCGAGTAATTTCCAGTGTTTTTCGCTATTTGGAATAAGTATATAATTATTGCAATCATTTATTGCAACTCTTTTTTGTGGGGACCGCCTTGCTAGTTCAGTAGTCTGAATAAATCCAATTATTGTTAAGCCGGCTTTGACTTTAGCGTTAGCAATAACAGGATTTGTTCGCTTGGATGCTGTTTTGGCGCACAGGTAATATTAGTACTGGCGCATTTTAAATTTGAAGATGCTCGCCGCCTGGATTTCTTATCCATTCGGCGATCAAGGTCGTGAATAAAACCCAATACCTTTAATTCAATTTTTGGTATGTTTCTTTCTGTTGGCATCGTCTCGTTAGGCTAATTTACAAAACCTAAAACTAACGCTAATCAGAGGCAATTGGGATCAAATATGTACGAATGACGGCTTGAATTGATACTTCGAATCAAAAATACCGGGATGGATTAACTCCCGAATGCTCCCATATTAGAGGAGAATATTTTTACGGCGATGGCGAGAAGGATCACTCCGAATATTTTCCGGATGGCAAGAATGCCTCCTGGGCCTAACATTTTCTCAAACCAGCGAAGTGAGGTAATGACGATATAGACAAATAAAAGATTGATCAATATACCGCCGATGATTTCCAGTTGACTGTAAATAGCTTTAAGGGAAATAATCGTGGTTAAAGTCGCGCTACCGGCAATCAGCGGGAAAGCGACCGGTACAATAATGCCAAGCTGAGGGTTGGCATCTCCTTTGAAAATTTCATGGCCCAGAATCATTTCCAATCCGAGCAGGAAAAGCACAATAGAGCCTGCCACTGCAAATGATTTGATGTCAAGGCCCATCAGATTCAAAAACTGCTGACCAATGAATAAAAAGCCAATCATAATAATCCCGGAAATAATGGAAATTTTTCTGGCACTGAACTGACCGCCACTTTTTTCTTTAATGGCGATGAAAAGCGGAATGGATCCGAGCGCGTCAATGACTGCAAACAGGGTAAAACTAACCGTTAGTAAATGATCAAATTGGAAGCGCATAACATTGACTTTGCTGCAAAAATACAATTATTTATAATGTATTGGCGCCTTTTTAGCAGCATTTGATTTCGGGAAAAGGATGTTTGCCCCTAAATTTGTATTATGACGAAGAAAAGTGGTGTTATATGGAGCCTCTTAATGGCAGGATGCGTACTTAGTTTATGGAGTAGCTGCAAGGAAAATATACCAGATCGCAGCACACTGGAATTTAAACAAAAGGAGGCGGATGCCTATGTATCGTTCCTTGCCCAATATCCAGATAGTGCTGGTTTAAGACTGTTGGCTGCCGGCAAACTGGACAGCGTGGGAAGGTATAAAGATGCATTGCTGCAACTCGATACCCTAATACAGTCAGACAGCGGCAAATATGCATTCTGGGTGGTCAGAGCGAATATCCTATTGGATAGTACCGATACGACAGGCGCACAAAACAGTTACGCTAAGGCAATCCAGCTTTTCCCCGGACAGGAAGCTTTACTCAATCAGGCTATTTTATACGCCTATCAGAAAAAAGATACCTGCCTTAAAATTGCGGCGGGCTTCACTGAAGATGTTGTCAGCCGGGATTATATTACCGCATTGTATGCTGCTCAATTGATGGATACCGCCACTGCATTCGCGCATTTAAACCGTTGTATCCGGCTTGAGCATGGATATGCCAGGGCATACGAGACAAAGGCAAAATTGTGGCTGAGCCTTGGTGATTCAAAGTCTGCACTTGAATCAACCCAGCAGGGTTTAAGGGCCGCCCCTGGGAATTTGTCCTTACTGAATTTGGCAGGCCAGATTTCTGAGGCCACTGGCAAGAAGGACAGCGCAAGAAACTACTATCAGCAAAGTCTGTTCATAAAACCTTTCCAACCCGCAATCGAACAAAAAATTAAGTCATCCTAAATTTCGTTAAATTATGCGCATTATCGCCCCTTCCTTCCTGGCTTCTGATTTCCTGAGATTACAGGAAGAAATAACGATGGTCAATGAAAGTGAGGCCCAGTGGCTTCACCTGGATATCATGGATGGCCGTTTTGTCCCAAACATCAGTTTTGGATTGCCTATAGTGGAACAAATCCGTAAAGCAACTCCAAAAATCTGTGATGTTCACCTGATGATCATAGAACCGGAGAAATACCTGAACGATTTTAAAAAGGCAGGTGCGGATCAGATCTGTGTTCATATTGAAGCCTGTCCCCATCTACACAGAGTATTAGAGCAGATTCACGATCTGGATATGAAAGCGGGAATAGCTGTAAATCCACATACTCCTATTGACTTTTTACAGGACATCATCCAGCACGCAGACATCGTGAACCTGATGAGTGTAAATCCGGGTTTTGGCGGTCAGCGCTTTATTGAGCACACACTTGTTAAAATCAGGCAACTACGGGAGCTGATAGAACTGAAGTCCACCAATACGCTGATCCAGATCGATGGCGGCGTCACATTAGAAAATGCTGAAATTATTTTTGCTGCCGGAGCAGATGTACTCGTGGCGGGTAGTTCGGTTTTCAAAGCCCCGGACCCCAAGG
>DATJDF010000637.1:0-5209 GCA_035497555.1 Arachidicoccus sp.
AAGTACTTCTATGAAAACATCCTTCAATGCACTTTTCCTTTCTACTGCGTAATCATCATTCAATATTTTCAACTGATGATCAATATTACGGATTAATTGTTCCTTATCCAGAGGCTGGTCACAGGCCACAAACCAACGGTGGGCGAAAAAATTGCCATGTGGCTCACCGGTGACCGTGAATTCTGATATAGGCAGATCCATCTGTTCGGCGGCTATCTGTAGAGCCTTGTTCATATTATCCACACTCAGATGTTCGCCAACAAGGCTCAGGAAATGTTTTGTCCGACCCGATATGATGATTTCAGAACGGACTACATCTGTAAATCGTACCGTATCTCCTAACAGATAGCGCCAGGCGCCTGCCGGTGTACTGATCAGAATAGCATAATCCTTTCCTTCACAAACCTGATGGGCGAGCAGGATTTCCGGCTTGTTAACCAGATCACCTTCCGCTGTAAAATTCTTATCATCAAAGGGTACGAACTCAAAGAAAATATGATCACTGACGACGAGTCGCATGCCACCATTGGCATCCTGCCGGTTCTGGTAGGCAATAAAACCTTCACTGGCCAGATAGGTTTCTATATAAGTTAAAGGTTTGCCGAGTAATTTTTTAAATCCTTTTTTATAGGGCTCAAAACTGACTCCGCCGTGAACAAAATAAGAGAGGTTAGGCCAGATTTCATGGATATTTTTCAGGTTATAGCGTTCGATTACCATTTCCATGCACATCTGTACCCAGGCGGGTACGCCTACTATAAAACCAATATCCCAATCTCTGGCATTCTCAACTATATCATCAAGCTTCTTATTCCAGTCCCTTTCTTTGGCGATTTCTTTGGTGGGCTTATAAAACGGCTGAAACCAGAACGGCGACTTCTTAACTGTAATGCCGCTCAGGTCGCCCACATAATGACCAACACCTTTTTGTAAATCGGTACTGCCGCTTAAGAGCAGCCAGCCTCTGCCGATGGAACGAACATTGATATCGGTATAATTGCGCAGGCTCAGGAGTTGCTTAATCATAACCAGCTTATTACCCTGCAGGAGATCATTCGTGATGGGCAGGTATTTGCTGGCGGCATCACTGGTGCCACTGCTCAGGGCATAATACTTCACCTTACCGGGCCAGCATACATCCGGTTTGTTTTCCAGAGACCTGTGCCACCACTCCTTGTAAATGGAACTATAATTATAGATAGGCACATTTTCCTGGAAGGCCTCCACTAAATTGGCCTTCATCAATATATTATCAAAATTGTATTTCTGTCCGAATTCAGTAAATCTAGCCTTGGTCAGCAATTTTTTAAGAATACGAAACTGCTGTTTATTCACGTCCCCGTTTGGCAAGCGTAGTGCCTTAGCCATCCTTTTAGGGAGTTTAATATCAAAAATTGCCATTCAATAACAAATAAATTTAAAAATGTAGGAGACAGTTATGCATTATTCCAGAAAACGCCTGACCCCTATGCATTATACATTGCATCGTTACCAGCAAAGATAACCGAGTTTCGGCATATTTAGGTTTAAAAAATTCATGTGCTATAAGAATTGTTAAAGGCAATTAATCGTTTCGGTAAGTAATTTCTCCTTATTAATTGCTACGGTTCCTACCTGTTCACAAACCAGTCCACCGGCAATATTGCCCATTTCTGCGGCAAGGGACATATCTCCGGTTATGGCATATACCAATGAGATAACCGCAATAACAGTGTCACCTGCACCACTCACATCCGCGATATTACGGATTTTGGCAGGCAGCAGGTTAGGTGGCCGGTCTGTCTGTTGGTAAAAAACGCCCTTTTCAGATAAGGTAAACAGGGAATACTCGTGATTTAAACGGGAAAAGAGCTGTGCATGCATTGCGGCTAAACTCTCTAAATCTATGGTTATCAAGTTATTAATTGACAATGCCGCCTTGATTTCTTTTAGGTTCGGCTTAAAAATCGTCACATTTTGGTATAAAAAGAAGTTTTGCTGCTTAGGATCCACAGCTGTTAAAACATTATATTCATTCGCCAGTTGAATGGCTTTTCCTATAACATTTGGCGTTAAGACACCCTTGTTGTAATCCTCAAGAATTAAAAGTTCTGGCCGCTGCGCTTTAAAAAATGCTTCCAGGTTGTTTAATAATCTTGTTTCAAGTTCCGCCGAAAGATCCTCCAGCACTTCATTATCCAGGCGCATGACCTGTTGATTGCGCGCCATGATCCGCGTTTTGCTGGTTGTGGGGCGAGTAGCTGTCTGCAAAATGTGACCATGTTCAATTTGCTTATCTGCCATAATTCTAAACAGACTATCTGCATTACTATCCTGGCCAACGACGGAAAATACGTAAGCCTGAGCACCAAGGGCTGCCAGATTGAAGGCGACATTGGCGGCACCCCCCAGTCGGTATTCTTCTTTTTTAACAAGGACAATCGGTACCGGGGCTTCTGGCGAAATGCGTTCCACCTCACCCCAAAAGTAAGTGTCGAGCATCACGTCACCCAAAACCGCAACTTTGATGTCCTTAAATTTTTCAAAAACGGCCTGTATGTTCAACAATTGCTATAATTTTTTTCGTGAATTTGTAGGGCTTTCAGCTTTGACTGCCGGTCAAATGTAAACGAATATTGATAATCTGCATTCGCATACCTGAAAATCAGGCTCTTCAACGTATAATTGGCCCATACCTGCTTGAAGCAGGATGATATGTTGACGATATTGCCAATTATGATATCAGTACATCCTGACATACGCAAAGATAATAACTATGTCATTAACAGGCTTGGCATAAAACGCCAAAATAAATTGGAAGAGGTGGGCTTATTAAGCCACTTTTTTTCCCATTCGCCCTGTTTTATAGTCCCTGTAAGCTGAATAAAGCATTTTAAGCAGTACGAGTTTATCCGGACCATAAAGCAGGTTATTTTTTATCCGGTGCAGAAGGCCTTTTCCTCGGAATTTTAAATCCTTTTCAAAGGCAGGTTTGTATTTTGCCGTCAGATATAAGTAATTCCGTAACATATAATACAGCCTGAGCGGGGAATGAAAGGCAGTTTGCTTACGCCGGCCTTTTAGCGTGCGGACAATAACATCTTCCCCTAATCGATGATGCAGGTAAATATGTGTGAATTGAATGATTTTATAGCCTTTCAGACTGGCACGGTAGCAGTATTCATGGTCAACCTCATCAATAAATAATTTTTCATCAAAATCGCCTACCTCCGCAAAGAGCTGCAGATTGACTAGACTACCTGAAGTAATAAGTCTGTCCACCGGTTCGGTTAAATCGGCAATGATTTCAGGAGCCTGATTCGTTTCCACTCCAAACATCGCCACCTGGTCAGCTCCAGGGTAGTCCATTACATATTCAAAGTAGGCCGACAGGTGCTCAGTTTCAAAAAAAGAATCCTGATCCATGGTCAATAACCACTGATAACCTTCCTTAACCGCCTGGTGTGCCACCTGATTCAGCCTGGCGGCAATGCCTTCGTTGGCCCCATTATTGATAAGTATTATCTTCGGATTTGCGAGCAGTTCACCGTTAAACTGAAATTTTGGTTCACTATTATCCACAACAAAGAGCCTGTCCACCTGTGTAATATAAGTTTCCAGATGATTGTAAAAATCATCACTAGGGTGATAGGTGATAACGACGGCGGCTAATGGATGCACGTAGAGTATTATTAAATGTTTGAATAATATGTACTCAAAATTATTGAATTTAATTGGCTTAACTTAGTTTTGATTTAAAATTTAGCAGAAACATGCAATTAAAAGACCGCGTCATTACGGCAATTTCTTATTATAAAAATCCACTCAAACGTGAAACAATCGAGCTAGCCAGGACCTTCGAAGGCAAAACCGGCATTGAAATAGGCGGTCCAAGTGGCGTATTCGGGTTAAAATCTTTTTTTCCTGTTTATCTGTATGCAGCACGGATAGACGGTGTCAATTTCAGTAATGAGACGGTCTGGGAAGGAAAAATAGGGACGGGTAAACATTATGCGTATTATCCCGGCAAACCCGAAGGCTTTCAATACATCAATGAGGCGGCTGATCTGATCGATGTCCCGGAGAACCACTACGATTTTTTATTGTCCTGTCACAGCCTGGAACATGTGGCCAATCCAATAAAAGCCTTAAGGCAGTGGAAAAAAGTCTTAAAAGATCAGGGAAGCATATGCCTGGTCCTTCCGGACAAGCGCTATACATTTGATCATAAACGGCCTTATACGACATTTGATCATTTGTTATCAGATGAAGCAAATGGTGTAGATGAACGGGATACCACGCATTTTGAGGAGGTTTTACAATTGCATGATTTATCAAAAGATATTGCCCAAACACGGGCAGAATTTGAAAGCAGGACCTTACAGAATTATACCAAACGGTGTATTCACCATCATATATATTCTTTAGAGCTAATGGAGCAATTGCTTAATTATTGCGGGTTTAAAGTCAGTTATAGCGGTGAATTTGCGCCTTTTCACCTGATGGCAGTAGCGCAAAAAGTAAAGTAGCCTCTAATAGGCCCCTTAATCCGAACGTTTGATTTCAAAACTGCCCGAAGCCGCTGTATATCCAGTATCTGAAGGCAAACGCTTCCATTTACCCACGGACAAAAGCCCTGTTTTTAGATCATACTGACCTTGATAAATGTGCTGCGAACCTACTGCTGGCTGGTTGCCGTAAACAACCTTGGTCTTCAGGATAAGTGAATCTTTTACGATATCCCAGCTGCCCGTACTGACATCCTGCGCTGTACCTGTATCTGTGGTACATAGGACGGTAAAGTCCCTGTTAAACTGAAAACTGATCTTCCGAGGTTCAGCTTCCGGGGTCTCGGAATTTGTAAAACTGCCTCTCCAAAGACCTGTTGGTAGCACGACGATAAGTGGTAGCGGATTCATAACCCGGTCTTTATGACAGCCGAAGAAAAGCATCGAACTTCCAATCGTAAATCCAAGCATGCATAGAATCAAGCAAGGGCCAGTCCGTATTTTCGATTTTTTCATAAGTTTTGAGTGTTCCCGCAATTTACAAAAAATAGATTTTTTTACAAAATATCCACGATGGAACAAAGTATTCAAAATAGGGCCAGTCCTGTATATTTATTCAAATGTTAGATGCAAATACTACTAAAAGGCTTTATTTTTGAAATTCAGTAATTTATTTTAAATGCCTCCATTAATTTCCATTTGTATTCCTGCTTATAAAAATG
>DATJDF010000638.1:0-5238 GCA_035497555.1 Arachidicoccus sp.
CTTTAGATCAGCACTCACAGTCCTGACACGGGGCGAATAGGCCAGATGCGACTCTTTATAATGACTTTCCTTATCAAAATTCCGCCGCGCAATAGGAGTCAGTAAAATGGGGACTGCCTTTTTAAGCCGAACTTCCTTAATCATTCTTTTAAGATTCACCTCATACTGATCCGGGGTTGTGTATCTTTCGGGCTTGTTTTTAGAGGCGTCATTATGCCCGAATTCAATAAGTACGTAATCTCCAGGTTGTAGTGAGTCAACTATGGACTGCCAAAGTCCCTCGGCAATAAATGACTTTGTGCTTCGCCCACCCCTGGCTTTGTTGACGATCCGGGTCTCTGCGTCAAAATATTCTGGTAAGACCTGACCCCAGCCACGCTGCGGCGTGCGCGAAGTGTCATAATGTTGCATCGTGGAATCTCCCGCCATAAAAATACGGAGCGGCTTTTTTCCAGGAATACAAAAAGACAACAAAATGAGTAAGAACGAGGCGATTAAAAGTTTTCGTTTCATTATTTTGGATATATGTGTTTTTGTTTGGCTATTATTCACTTCCACGCGTACAGCTTGGTATGCCGCTTTAATTTACTAAAGCGACGGTTCAGCAGATAATGAATGCTTATAGCTCATCTACCGTATTTATTAAACTTTCCCTGTATTACCAATCAATTCAATTACAATTTTGCAGAATGTCCGTACTTGGCTATCCGGCTATCCCATGCCCGGCCACAATACTAACACCCGTTAACACCAAAGTTAACGCTCCTTAGTCGCAGAACCATCCTGTACTGTTATGATTTGAGCAGGTTATTTACGCAATCGTTCCCAGACCCTGCTTATCAGAGAGCAGGCCTGTAGCATCCAGGCTGGCAAAAAAAGCAGTAGCCTTTTTATATTTTAAATCCATAATATCCTTGATTAACCTAAGCTATTGAATCTGCGATTCATTCACTGCTTTAACGGGAAAACTGTCTTGATCACCCAGTCGGCTAATCGTTAAATGGGGCACATTAATCCGTTTTAGAGCGCCCTTAAAATAATCCGGTTTATTCGGGCCCCAAGCAACCGAACAGTTCGTAATGGAGATGGAATCGGCGGTGTCAAAATAAAAGCCGCTTGTGGGTGCTTTAATCAAACCCTTAATACTGGCTGGCCGCCGGTCGTAGACACCGCCAGGAATGGCGGTGATTTTATTTAGCTTTAAATGAACATTGTCAAAATGTATATTGCTTATTTTCCCGGGTTCTGATCCGCCAATGTAAATTCCATTTTCGCTCTGACACTGAATATTATTAAAATGAATATCAGTTACCCTGCCTACCAAGCCTTCTGTTTTCCCTTTCGGGAAGCGCCAGTTGCCATCCTTGCTATTCGAGGATGCACGGGGATATGCGGTTACATAAATAGGCTCGGCCTTACCCCACCACACATCTGAAAAGAAATGACCGTCCATTATAATACCAGAGAATACAATATCCGATACAGTGCCTTCATCTCTGTTCTGTATTCCGATCCCACGGTTACTTTTTGTAATAATGCAGTTAGTAAATATCGCGTGCTGAATGCTATCCATATTCTCGGAACCGATTTTAATGGCACAACTCCTTGAAGTCATAATACAGTTATTTACGACAATATTTTCGCAGCTGCCATACTCGCTGTATTCCCTTCTGTTCTTGAGACAGATACAATCATCTCCAGACTGAATAAGACAGTCACTAATCCGTACATTTTTGCTATGGTCAATATCAATGCCATCACTATTTCTAACCTTTAGTTCATTTAGCAGGCTGATACCAGAGATCACCACATCCGTGCAACCTGCCAGATGAACCGTCCAGTAAGCAGCATCCCGAATTGTCAAATCTGTAATCCTGATATTATGGCATCCGATGAGCGTCAATAGGTGTGGCCTCGGGTCTTCTGTTGTGACAGGTTTTAATGAATAAGCATCTTCCAGCTCGGCCCCCATAAAAGAAGTCCCGTTTCCGTCTATTGTTCCCTGACCGGTAATTGAAACATTACTTAACTGTCGGCCTCCGATCCAGAGCATGCCTTCTCCACGGTTCGCCTTAAAGGCACTCTCCGTATAAAGTTTTTCATCTGAACTGGCCTTTAAGACAGCACCTGTCTCTAAATGAAGCTCCATATTCGATTTCAGCCAGATCGGTCCGGAAATAAAGGTTCGCCCCGCCGGAATTAATACTGTACCGCCACCCGCCGCAGCGCAAGCGTCAATCGTCTTTTGAATAGCATTTGAATTGTTTATCTCAGGTCCAGCTTTAGCACCGTAATCTTCAATATTAAAGACGCTGCCAGATTGACCATGAGTTCCTTTTATCAGAAACAGCAGGCATAACAGACAGCTAATTGATTTCACAATAAAAAAATTTTTGATTTGTGGATGAGCAGGTGCTAGTGCAGGATGCATATTTAGTTGTTTGTCAATTTTAAAATTTCGTATTGCTTAATGATTAGCTGCTAGTAATTATTACTTGGAGGCTGCACTGTCTGAAAGTGAAGACGGTCGCGCAGGGGGTGTATTTCCCCATTTAGTGGGCGATTGAGCTAACCAGATGTCCAGCCTTCCTCCTCTTATAAATAAATCCGCCTTCAGATAATTTAAAGGATAAGTTTGACCATCTAAAGCAACACGGGAGATATACAGCGCACTTTCTGAGGATTTATGTGTGATAATGCGTACTTCTTTTCCGTTTCCAAGATTGATAACCGAACGATCAAACAGGGGGCTGCAAAGTATATATTGTCCGCTAACAGGATCAACAGGATAAAAGCCAAGTGCAGCAAAAACATACCAGGCACTCATCTGACCTGCGTCATCATTGCCGTCCAATCCCCCCGGGCCGTCGCCGTAGGCAGACGCCAATATGCGTCGAACCTCCATTTGTGTTTTGTAGGGTGCAGCTGTATAATTATATAAAAAAGGAATCTGGTGACCTGGTTCATTACCATGCCAATAGCCATTGCGCTTAAAGAGTTGATCCAGTTGCCGTTCGAACTTAACCGTTCCGCCCATGAGTCTGGCTAATCCCCTGATGTCTTGCGGTACATAAAAAGTGTACTGGGCGGGTGTGCCTTCAGTAATATATGCAGCACGTTTATAGGGCTCAAAGGGTGTGCTCCATCTGCCGGAAACAAATTTCCCGCGTACCATACCCACCGCTGAATCAAATACATGCTGGTAATTAAAGGCACGTTCATGTAAGGTTTTATAATCATCTTTCCTCCCCAATGCCCTAGCAAGAATACTTAGCGCATAATCATCATAGGCATACTCCAAAGTGCGGCTCACTTGTTCCTGTTTATGAAAAGCATCAGGGATCTTATCTTCCATGGGAATATATCCATATTGCAGATAGGATTTAAGGGCGCGTCTTCCTTTGCCCTTTGCATAGGCTGCAGTATCTGAACTGTCAAACGCATTACGGCGCATATACGGATAGATCTCAGACAAATTATAATTACGGATCCCACGCTGATAGGCGGCCGCTATAAAGGCGGTCCCGTGATCGCCTATCATGGCAGCGGTATAACTATTCCAACAAGGGAAAATAGGTAGCCAGCCGCCTTCCTTACTTTTGAGCATTAAGGAGCCCACAAGGTCATTTACAAGTGTAGGGTTGATGATCATCAGTAAGGGTAACTGCGCTCTATAGATATCCCACATAGAAAAATCGTCATAATAATTACCTTGTTTGGCAGTCTCTATTAAAGGCTTTGTACCGCCATCAAAGGCCGGGTAATGCCCACTGATATCCGTAAATAGCCGGGGCTGCTGGAAAGCGTGATATAGACTTGTATAGAAAATGCGTTTCTCCCGGATATCCGGGGTGAATACTTTTACTTTCCCTAAAGCTTCATCCCAGATCTGTTTATTTTCCTGGGCTTTCCGGGTAAAATTCCAATCAGGAATTTCTCCTTCCAGGTTTAACCTGGCATCCAGGACGCTACTAAAGGAGGTGCCCATCTTCACCAGTAGCTTTTCTCCTTTTTGTAAATAATAACGCAGTACAACAGAAGCACCTTGGTTGTCACTCCAGACAGGATCCTTCTCGTCTGCTAATTTCTTATCTTTCTGCTTCGCTGAAGCGTCTAAATTCATCGTGTCTTTAGCGCTACTCGCCTGCAAATAAAAATAACCGTTAAATCCTGCATATGCTCCCCATCCCTGGTAAATCCGGTGCACAGGGTTATAACCGTATACGACTGCCTCCTTTGACACCAATTTGGAATTCCTTTCAATCTTTCCCTGGTTAAAATCGCTGTTGGGCCTGATGACAATAAAAAGGCTATCTGTTTTGAGCATTGTAAATTCCCAAATACCTGAACGCAGTGACCCTGTCAGCTTTACGCTGTACTTCCCGGGGAATGCGATGGAATACAAATAGGGTCTTGACAGTTCCTGATCATGATCCAACTTTAAACTATTGGTATCTGAAAGGCTGCCTGTTATAGCGATTACAGAAGTACTGCCATAATCCTGCGTACAGGAGCCACTCAGCCAATGACTGGCCCGAAACCCTTTAAACAGCCTATCATTATAAACATAAGGAGACTGACATTTCTGCTCCGAGGTAGTTGTCTGGGCGGTAAACTGGGTCATCCCAAAGGGTAAACCAACAGCTGGAATTGTGTTACCATTTTTTTCGCTCCCTGCTTCACTGTGTAGCTTTGCGGCGGCAGTTGTAGCGGGAGCGGTGCCGGCGAGTGGCTCCACATAATCACTATAGTTTTCCTGTGGAACAGTTTTTTGTGCCGCCAAGGGGCGGTTAAACAGTATGCCTACCAGCAGCAGTGCGGCGGTGGAGAAACAACTTTGGATATTCAAAGAAGCCCTTTTTGTTTTCAGCATCACTTGGTGACTATTGTATTATTGAATGGATTGATTCTTTACTCATTTCTTGTATCAAGCGGTCCTTTATTATGCATGGATACTAACAGATCCCTATTACGCAGTATCCTTAGCGAAAATTGCTTTATTCTTTGCAGTATTAGGGATATTCATCTCTGCCAATTGCATATTTTTCACCGCGTCCAATTCTACTGCATGCCGGTATATCAAAATCAATAATGCAAAGAATGTGTTTACCTCTGCGCCTGTGGCTGTCGTGGTAAACACATCCAAAGTTAAAGGAAATTGCAGGTACTTTAATCGCCAACTTCTAATAACCTTCATTTTGCGTCAGTGACAGATTCTGCGTTAATGCAACTGTGGGT
>DATJDF010000639.1:0-2049 GCA_035497555.1 Arachidicoccus sp.
CAATAATAATAATAATAATAATAATAACCGTAATACAAATAACCGTAATTCCGGTTTCAAAAAACGGTATTAGGATAAAGGTCTTAAGGAAATTCAATTTTAAACACGCGGCGTGTATCGGATTTTAAGGAAGGTTCAGCATGTTATTTCAGTAAAATACATGATTTGCGCCGTTCTATAAATAGCAAAAGCCGTTCAATATAACAATAAACAGCAGCAGGTTTTTCCTGCTGCTGTTTATTGTTATAAGAGGTTAATCTATTAATCAGAGACAAGAGACCCATTATAGATTATGGAATCAGCAGCTGGCGAAAATCAGTGCTGTCACCGCTAAAAACATTAAAATCGACCAATTGCTTAATGCCGTAAACATGGGCAATTTCACTATGCTGCCATAAAATCCATTTACGATTGATGCGGGGTTGTTTTTCTTCATAATAGTGTGCAACCCATAACGGGTAATCATCAAAATACCCGGACAAATAATCCGTATAGAAACTGGCATAGGTATAAATAATCGGTCGGACCCCATAGTGCGCTTCCAATACATCCAGAAACTCCTGTAATTCGGCACGCAATATTTTGGGTGCAACACCGTAGCGCTGCTCAATATCGGCCACAGGAGGCAGGTTCCCTGAGCCCAGGTGCACATTACGGATATAATTGGCCGCCTGAAGCCGTCCGCTTTTTCCGGGTATGAAAAAGTGGTAAGCACCTTGTGGGATACCCGCAAGCCCCGACTGAATCCAATTATAAAGAAAGTTCTTATCCACCATGGTTAATCCTTCAGTGGCTTTAATAAAAACAAAGCCAATTCTTAATTGCTGGGACTCCATTGATTTTACCATCGGCCAATTGATCTTGCCCTGATGGTGGCTGACATCGATTCCGTGGATTTGGTAATTTTCAGGCAGATCGATACCAAACTCTTTATAATGGGCAAAGTAGGCATCCTTATTATACTGGATGGTAAAAAAATAACGTCCAATGGAAAACAGCAGCATTGCCAGGGTGACCAGCGCCAGTATTTTCCAGAAATGCCGGACTCTTTTTTTATGATTTTTTTTACGAGGGGATTGTTTTGCCATGGTATACTACCCGGCAAATGTACGCACGGATTAGATTTACTTCCAAGAAAACCATTAAAAAGGCTGACCGGACTGTATTTGACCATCCCGCCATCAAATCGCTGAAATGTGGCAGAACAATACAAAGGTGGCCACCTTTCATTATCCGCGATGGCCACCTTTGTATTGTATTTTGATGTTTACCGAATCGTGGTTTCGGTTGAATACTTTTAATCAGATTATTCGTCCAGTTTCAATACGGCTAGGAAAGCCTCCTGCGGAACTTCTACATTACCAATCTGGCGCATACGCTTTTTCCCTTCTTTTTGTTTTTCCAACAACTTACGTTTACGGGAGATATCACCGCCATAACATTTTGCAGTAACGTCCTTGCGCATCGCACTGATGTTCTCACGGGCAATGACCTTGGCGCCGATGGCTGCCTGAATAGCAATCTGGAACTGTTGTCTGGGGAGCAACTCCTTTAATTTCTCACAGAGTTTACGGCCAAATTCCTGGGCACGGCTTCGGTGGATCAGTGCACTCAAGGCATCTACTTTCTCCAGGTTCAACAGAATGTCCATTTTGACGATATCACTGGGGCGGTAATCTAATGGTGCATAGTCAAAAGATGCATAACCCCTTGTCTGGCTTTTAAGTTTGTCATAGAAATCGAATACGATTTCTGTAAGGGGCATCTCAAAAGTCAGTTCCACCCGGGTCTGCGTCAGGTAAGTCTGGTTAATCAGCATGCCGCGTTTACCCAGGCAGAGTGTCATAATATTACCTGTATAATCAGCATGGGTGATAATCTGGGCCCGGATAAATGGCTCTTCTATTTTAGCGAGTTTCGTCGTCTCAGGCATCTGGCCCGGATTATTTACAATGATTTTCTCGTCCCGGGTGGTATAGGCGACAAAGCTAACGTTGGGAACCGTGGTAATCACTGTCTGGTTAAATTCTCTTTCCAGGCGCTCCTGGA
>DATJDF010000640.1:0-5678 GCA_035497555.1 Arachidicoccus sp.
GTCAGAACCCAGGCTGGTGATGATTGATTAACGATTTAATACGATTAAAAATATGCTTAATAAATTAAAACTTATCTGTCTTTGCGCCCTGGTTGCCGGAAGCCATTTCTCAGCACAGGCGCAAATGATTACTGGGGCTTCATTACCGGATACGCTGCGTGGCGACAGCAGCTTATATAATCTTGTTGATTTAGGATTAAGAACAGAGAAATCCTGGCGGAGTACAGGTGCTACCTATACACTGCCGGGCAAGGACCTGACCAGGATGTTCACGGGAAATTTACTGAATACTTTGCAGGGCCGGATACCCGGACTGACGGTGTCAACAGGTTCGGGTGAGCCTGGATATGACAATCCAAGCCTTTTTGTGCGTGGTAAATCCAGCTGGAACAGTAATCCAGTGGTAATTCTACTGGATGGATTCAGGGTAGATATAAGTGCGCTAAGCGCACTGTCTCCATATGAAATTGCTTCCATTACTTTACTCAAGGATGCGGGTAGTCTAGCTATGTTTGGCCTGGAAGGAGCGGGTGGTGTCCTGAGTATCCGGACAAGCAAGGGTAAAGTGCTGGAGAAGAACCAGCTGGTTATTAATGGACATTACGGCATTCAGCGACCTGTGCTGTTGCCCAGGATGATGAATGCTTATGATTATACCCGTTTGTATAATCAGGCGCTGGAAAATGACGGCTTGCCCATCAGATATGCGCATCCGGAGCTTTATAAAGAAGTCGGGGACCCTTACCATCCGAATGTGGACTGGTATCATGAACTCCTGAATCCTACTTCGAATATACAGGATTACAACCTGTCCTTCCGGGGTGGGAACCCTCATGCACGGTATTATGTGTTAATGGACTATACGAATTACAATGGATTATATAAGAATGCGACGGCCATCGATAAGGATTTTGGCACGAATGCCAAATACAATAAATTGAACCTGCGCGCAAACGTAGATATTGACTTAACAAAGAATCTTTCTGTAAAAGTAAACATATCCGGCATCACAGAGGACCGGAAAACGCCAGCTGGATTTACAGCCTCGCAGCTGTTTGATCATCTAATGAGTGTCCCGGCCGCTGCTTTCCCAATTAAGAACCCAAACGGAACTTGGGGGAATAATTCGGTGTATTCTTTTAATCCTGTTGAACTGCTACAGCAGAACGGTATCTATAGTGCACATACCAGAACTTTACAGACTGATTTCAGTTTCCGGCAGAAGCTGGACGCTTTTACCAAAGGATTGAACCTGATTGGGGGGATTTCTTTCAATAATCAGTATGTGGGCTTTTATCAGACTTTATTTTCTGTTCCGTCCTATGAAATCACCAAAGACGGGGAGGATCAGCCTGTACTGGATGGAGATGGTCAGCCTGTCTATAAACAAATTGGCACGATTAGCCAGAGTTCTAATGATGCCGGTTCTGATCACTGGAATCGCAACACCACCCAACTTGGATTTGACTACGAACGCAGTATGGGTCAGCATACGTATACCGGAATATTACTGGCCAGGAAACAGAACTATAGCCATGACGGCCAGACATATGCAGTACATACGCAAGGGGTTTCCGGGAACTTTACTTATGACTATGGGCAGAAATACATTTTGAATCTCTCCGGGGCCTATATGGGTTCCGCAAACTTCAAGGCAGGACACAGATATGGATTCTTTCCTGCAGTCGGTGTTGGCTGGATCGCAAGTAAGGAAGATTTCTTAAAAAACAGCCATGCGGTCAGCTTCTTGAAGTTCAGGGCAACTTACGGGACGACGGGTAATGCAAGTGAGAATTATCGTTTTTTGTATCAGCAGAATGCTATTGGTGCCGATGGCTGGAAATTTGGCAGCAACAACACCACAAAAAACGGTATGAAAGAAGGAGCCCTGCCTAACCCGGATGCAACCTGGGAGCAGAAAACTACCTTCAACTTGGGTGTTGATCTAAGGTTATGGGATAAACTGGCGGCTTCAATTGACATCTTCCATGAGCACGCTACAGGCATTTATGAAATTCCAATTGCAGAAGTCCCTGCTTTTGCCGGTTTTTCCTTGCCCTTTACCAATAGCGGCGTTGTAGATAACCAGGGTTTAGAAGCTGTCCTGACCTATCAGGAGGTGGCCAGGCCTTTTACTTATCATGTGAGCACCTCATTTGCCTATGCACGCAATAAAATAAAATTGAAATCTGAGAATGCCAAGCCTTTTAACTATCTCTATCAGCGGGATTATCCGATCGGTCAAAACAGGGGACTTCTTTTTGCTGGTTATTATCAGGTGTCAGATTTTGACCAGGATGGGAATGTAAAGGAGGGCGTGGTGAATTCTTCCTATGGGAAGGCACATCCCGGTGACCTGAAATTTGAGGACCTGGATGGTAACGGCGTCATAAATGATTATGATAAGAAACCCATTGGGTATACGGATTTGCCAGAAATAACTTTAGGCTTTAATTTAGGATTTGCCTATAAGGGGTTTGACTTTGATGCTTTCCTGCAAGGTGTACTGCATAGGACAGTAACGCTACTCGGGAGCGCCTATAATTATACTCATCCTTTCGTGGGTAACAACAATATTTCAGATTTTTCTGCTAACAGCTGGACCGCTGAAAATGCAGGGTCAGCAACCTCTCCACGGCTGTCCACACTCAGCAATCCAAATAACGATCAACCGGCTGATTACTGGATGCGTAACGGGAACTTTTTAAAACTGCGAAGCGTGGAATTGGGTTACACATTTGCTGCGAAGCGTTGGTTAAAAAGCCTGGACGGGATCCGCGTTTTTGTTAGTGGCACCAATCTGTTCATCTGGGATAAAATAGAAGCACTGGAAGCAGAAAACCTGTCGATGGGCTATCCGCTGAATAAAGTGATCAGCTTCGGCTTTAATGTGAAGTTTTAAAGATAACTAAACGAAATTATTATGATAACGATAAACAATACAGCAATCTTGGTTAAGCGTCTCTTGATGCCTATGCTTATAATACTCTTGTTACTACTCGGCAGCTGTAAGAAGGATTTTCTGGATGTTAATAATATCCAGGCCCAGGTTTCGACGGATGCGCTGTATCGCAATTACAATTATGCGCAGCAGGCGGTCTGGAATACTTATAGCTACCTGCCAGACGGTTTAGCGGATCTGGATCTTGAGGCGGCAACGGATGATGCCGAGGCGACGGTTGTCAGCGACCGGTCTCAGGCGTTTAATGACGGGACCTGGGATCAGTACAGTCAGACAGATGATAGTTGGTCCAGAGACTTTGACGGAATACGCCAGGCGAATCTTTATCTTAAAAACCGGGATAAAGTCGATATCTCTTATCTTAAAGACCGGATCACTTCGACAGATTCTACTACTTATTTTAATGCAAGGGACAATGTGAAATTCATGCAGGGAGAAGTTTACTTTCTGAAGGCTTATTTTTACTTTGATCTTGTCAAACACTATGGCGGTGTCCCAATAATGAAATCACCGCTGGATTATCAGCAAAAAAATGACTGGAAGGGTATTCAGCGCAGTTCAGTGGATGAGTGTCTCCGGTATATAAGTGCACTCTGTGATTCTGCTGCGGCCATTATTCCCGAGGATTTATCACCCTACAGCTGGTATGATCTTGGTAGAGTCACTTATGGGGCCATTAAGGCACTTCAGTCCAGAACCTTGCTGTATGGAGCGAGCCCTTTATATAAAGATGCGGGCTCTACTGTGACTTGGGAAGAGGCGGCCGCTGCCGCCCATAATGTGATTAATTTACATGCGTATGCGCTGGATGGAAATTACAGTAATTTATATGGATCAGGTAATACCGGGTCAGCAGAACTGATTTTCTACAAACGTTATGGTGCGATTCACTGGCCGGAGCAGGATAATTTCCCGATCGCTTTCCAAAACAGTGGCGGCAGGAGTATAGCGCCTACCCAGGATTTTGTAGATGCTTTTGAGGTGCAGATAATGGATGATAATGGGGCAGTGACAGGCTCGCGGCCATTTGACTGGAATAATCCAGTGGATGCAGCGCACCCATATGAGCACCGTGATCCCCGACTGTCCGCGTCCGTGATCTATAATGGCCGTATTTTTTCTTCTTTGCAAATTGATACCTATACGGGAGGCAACAGCGGATTGCCTAAATTAAATGCGACAAAAACAGGCTATTACCTCTGTAAATGGATTAATCCAACGATTGATCTGGTCAATGAGACCAGCGCCAACCATGCATGGATTTATTTTCGCTACGGTGAAATCCTGCTGAACTACGCAGAGGCAATGTATCATGCTTATGGTGCTGAGGGAGATACGCCTGGTTATGGCTTGACAGCGCTGGATGCCATAAACCTGGTGCGGGCAAGGGCTGGCATGCCTCCATTAACCGCCACTGCGCTGACGGAAACGTCCATAGAGCATGAAAGAAAAGTCGAATTAGGTTTTGAAGGGCACCGCCTTTGGGATGTACGCCGTTGGAAAGAAGGCGCAGTCTTCAATCAACCTGTACACCGTATTGATATCACGAAAAAAGTGACCGGCCTGACTTACGAAGTAAAAAAATTGGAGAACAGACGTTTTGAGGACAAGATGTACTGGTATCCCATTGCGCAGGATGAGATCACTAAAACCGGATGGGCGCAGAACGCAGGTTGGTGAGTGTTCGGTTCGGTATTATAAAGGAGGAAGATTTTTCAAGTTGATGGATCTACAAGACGAACTTATTGTTTAATATTAAAATAGCAGAATGCACAACAAGACTTATAAATTATTCGTTGTTGGATTATTATTAGTACTGGGGATCTGGGGCTGCCGGCAGGAGTTTCTGCAGGGATCGAAAATCCTTGCTAATGGTAAGGTATATCTTCCAGGTGCTGCTAATCCTGACGGGATAATTGCAGGGCTGAGAGAAGGGAACTTAAAACTGGATACAAACACGCATACGGCTGGTTTTTCTGTCCCTGTATTTCGGGGCGGATTTGGGGACACAGATTCTTTTAGCGTTGAAGTGGCCGTGAATAACGACCTCATCCAGCCTTTGGTTCAAGCAGGGATACTGCCAGCTACGACGGTTTCCACGGCGGCTGATGACTATGAGCTTGATTCAAAGATCGCAGTGCATTTACAAGACGGTGTGATGCAGGGACAGATTAACCCTAAATTCAAGGTTGAAAATCTGAAAGCCTATGGTGGAAAGACAATTGCGATCGGTCTGCGTATAGATCATCCTTCAAAGTTCACTATTAATGACTCTATGCGTCAGGTGGTCCTGTATTTTGATGTAGATTCTTTACTGGATGCAGCGATCCCGCCGTCTAATCTGATTGATCCGGCAGCTTGGCAGATTTTGCATATTGCCTCAAATGACAACGTAAAATTTGAATTACAATCAGATGGTTCCATTCTGGCAACCGGGGGCAGTAATGGGCACCAGGGCGTTTTTCAGCCTGTAGAAGTGCGGGCGAATCAGGATTATAAAATTGATATGAATGTCGCAGGTTCAGGAGCGACTAATACTTGGTTTGAAGTATATGTTGCGGCCAAAGTGCCTGTGCAGGGGCAGGATTATACGGATGACCCCGCAGGGATTAAGCGTATTTCTCTGAATACCTGGAGTGGTTGCGGTAATGCTCCTTTCAATAATCTATTATCTTTACTATCCTGTTCCGGCAGTGGGGCTACGGTGCGCTTTCCA
>DATJDF010000641.1:0-4011 GCA_035497555.1 Arachidicoccus sp.
GTCACCAAAGTTCCCTTTGAGATCATTGTAAAGGCGAATAGGAACACCATCCACTACATACAATGGCTGGGTATTCAGGGAGATTGAAGAAACTCCTCTAATTTGAATATTGACTGCACTGCTGGCACCACCTGGAGACGAGGCGACCTTAACCCCTGCCGCTTTGCCATACAATGCGGAGGCAAAATTTGTAGCACCGCTTTCAGTAAGATCTTTTGCACCTACCGTTGCAACGGCGTAACCTAAAGACCGGGCTTCTTTTTTGATCCCCATCGCTGTTACGACAACATCCGTCCCCGCGGTGGAAGTGTCTGCAGGAGTTAATTGGATATTCAGTTGCGCTGCGTTGACAACCTGTGTAGCGGATTGGTAGCCGATAAAGGAAAATGTAAGGGTATTGCCAACTGCTGCTTTAATTGAAAATTGCCCGTCATTTGTGGAAATGGCATGTGCGTTGTTGGTTTTATTCTGAACGGTAACGCCTGCCAAAGGTTGACCAGTCTCATTGGTGATAAGACCAGAAACGGTCGTATTGTTCTGGGCTATCGACAAGCTGCTGAATAAACAGAGCAGCAGGCTTAGCCATAGAACGCTTATGTTATGATGATTAAACTTTTTCATAATTGAATCTTTTGTGAATAATTAAAAAATTGGGTTAAATGGACTTAGGATTCTTAGTTAACTATTTAATGACGAATTGTAGCGTTTAGATATGGAAGAAGTATGAACATTTTCTATTACCAAAAGTGCAGATCCGATGATCTCAGCATTATGGCTCATGGAGGAAGTAACAATCTTTGTATTGCTCACCAGTCGTGGAATACAAAATTCATTGATAGCTCTTTGAATTGGAGGCAACCAGATATGGCCCGCAGCGGAACACCGACCACTCAGAACAATTTTCCCAGGATTAATTAAATGAATCAAAATAGCGATACCCCTGCCGATATTATAGCCTGCATTAGAAATAATTTCTATGGTCAATGGATCGCCTGACTTTGCCGCATCCATAAAAGCTGCATAGTTGAGCTCTCGATGTTTTCCTGCCGTTAAACCATCTTTCAAAACAGAGGCCTTCCCTTGTTGGATTTCTTCTCTTGCTTTATTTAACATGTAGGTGAGCGAGGTTTCTGTTTCAAGGCAGCCAATTTTACCACAAGAACATAGTTTGCCATTTTTAAATATGGGTATATGACTAAATTCCCCGGCAAATCCATTTTCTCCGCGGAAAAGATGGTTTTCGATAATCATCCCAAGCCCTATACCCCAACCAATATTGATGACCAAAACATTCTTTTCACCCGCAGATTCACCAAACTTGTATTCGGCGAGCGCAATAGCAGAGGAGTCATTTTCAATAAATATTGGAAACCCAGTTGCCTGTTCTAATTTTTCGCGAATATTGGTTCCGAGGAAAGTATAGTTGATACCCTTTGTAGGGTCAATAAACCCTGGCATTCCTATGCCAATTCCGATAATTTTCTGTACATCTATTTGAGCACTTGTAGTTACCTTCTGAATGAATTTTGCCAATTCCTGAAGAGCCTGCGTGTTTTCAGCAAGATCCAGCTCCATTTCCTGAATCGGGAGAACAAATCGGCGATGCGCATCTAAAATGGTCACTCTGGTGACAAATTGATCCATTGCAATCGCAATGATGTAAAACGCATCTTTTGCCAGACCGAATGTCGCTGGTCGCCTTCCTCCGTTTGACGGTGCCAGTCCCTCTTCCTGAATCAGGCCTTCATTTAATAAAACACCGATCATTTTCATGATTAATGAAAGACTTTTTCCGGTCATTTCTGCAAGCTGCGTCGTAGAGAGGTTGCCAGAAAGAAATAGCGCCTTTAGGATATCGTTTTTGTAGTGTATGTCTTTCATGGTTAGAGGTTAAAAGAACTAATTGTTATAATTATAACACTAAAGTATATAAAACTTTTTATTTTATACTTAAAGTTTTTAATTAATTTTAAGAATTACCAAATTGACACTTGTGTATTGGTTAACAATTCAATCTTGGTATTTGGACGAATAGAAAAAAAACGCAGCTGAAAATTGTGTTTTGGGACAGACGCGAAGCGTATTATATATCATAATTAATTAATTATCAACACAATACGAACAAAGTCATTAATAGTCGCCAAATCCAGTCAATAATAGGGGGATAAAATTAGTTTAGCTACCCAAATACTTATGATTAATGGTGGGTGTTAGTTTCGCAGAAAAAGGAATATGGATGCTTTTGAGCTAAAAAAACGCTCAATCCTTGGTGCCTTCGAAAAGAATCATGACGCACAAATACTATGATATTAAAAATGTAAAATCCATTGAAGGATTGGATTACCTGCAGAAAACCAAGAGTAACTAATTTAAATTAGCTTCATCAGGTTGTCCGATTGATGCACCAGGTATTCGAAAAGCTTCCTACATTTACAATTAAAAGATATGCTGACTGATATTAATCCCAAACTCCCCATGCGGAATAAAGCGGCAACAAGAGAATTCTATATAGAAAAATTAGGTTTTAAGGAATTTGGCAGTGCTGACTTTGAAGGCTACCTGATGGTTGAAAAAGACAATATACAAATTCATTTTTTTGAATTTAAGGAACTCGATCCGAAAAGTAATTATGGACAAGTCTATATCCGAACGGACAATATCGTCAACCTATATCAGTCCTTAAAGGAAAATAAAGTAAGTATACACCCCAACGGCGCATTAACGCTAAAGCCCTGGGGACAGAATGAATTTGCCATCCTGGACCCCGACAGCAATTTATTAACCTTCGGACAAGCCCTATAAATCTAAATAGTCAATAACATCACAGAAATAATTTGGTTTGACAAACAGCCGTTAATGAACTAAGGCCTCAACGTCTTTAAAGAACGCAGCATCACCCAACCCCGGCTTTTCGCTAGGAGCGACTGAATGCGGCAACGCTCGTTGCCGGCATCAAGAATGATTAACTTGCCAGTTGCTCCACTCCTTCCATTTTAAAGCTGACGGTATGCCGCTCACTTCAGACAATAACACCGCCCATAAATGGATCTGTGAAACTCATCTCGCCCGTTTCAACGTGACCGGCATATCGCCTTTCGAAACGGTCTTTGCCATTGATAAGAACCGAGAAATCATACCACTGGTGACTCTTTGCCAGATCAATACTGATCTGTTGCGATTTTCCACCCGTTAGTGTCTTCTTAATCGACTCCTTTTTATAGGCATTATCTTTTATTTCAATTTCGAAATCGGTATTATGGAGATTAGTGATCGTCAATAACAGGTTCCCTGTGGCACGCTGTGTAAACCCTTTGGCCAGGTCGTATTCACAGTGTATGTCGATAGCCGGATCTTCCTTACTCCCTTGCATTTCCCTGAAGAAACCATTGGGGCCATGTATTTGTATATGATAGATAGCCTGTTCAAAATTATCTACCGGCCAATTTTCACTCAGGCTATCACCTGGCTCAACCGCAAAGGAGCTATAGCCCCTCGCTTCAAAGGACTTGTTAGCAGCATCCGCCTTTTTAAGATACTTGACAGGGAAATGCACATTAAATGGGGCACCTATGGATTTGGCTCCAAAGATCTTATTATCTGCTTTTAATATTACCTGAAGACTTGTTTTGTCCGCACTTAGTTTTCCATCAGCATATAATTGATAAGGTAATCCACAAGCGGGCCTTACACCAGGTTCCTGATGGGGCATTTTGGAAGCCTGTAATACCTTTTGATTGATTTCTTTTATTTCCTGAGAACTTAACGGAATAAAATCAGCAGGATCTTTCTTGAACCTGGCATTATTAATAGATTCGATAAAAGGGTTTCTTTCCAGGAAAGGCAATATATCGGGGCCGTTTTTTTTATCTTCCGTATAAGGTTGAAAAATATTTGTCAGATCTCCTGTTATCATCCTTCGCCAGGAGCTGATATTTGTTTCGGTAATTTTCTTATTGTATTTTTTGTTCAGAAATTCTTCTAAAAACTGCAGCGTTGATGTATGATCAAATA
>DATJDF010000642.1:0-7199 GCA_035497555.1 Arachidicoccus sp.
CCTTATATACCGAACATCTAAAGGAATGGAAAAAGGTTCCCAAGCATACTTATCGCTTTTCAGAAGACTATATAGAAAGGAAACTATTACATCATGTTGATTATTTTAAATTGAATAATGCCGAATGTAACTTTCTTGACCGGGATAATCGAAAGAACTCTCTTTATCATATTATAAATAAAGGTCCCGGCGAAAGAGGTAATAGAGTTATTATCCTAAGCATCGCTGGATTCGGAAAGTCAATGGAGCTACAGAATATAGCTGCACAATGTTCTAAAGATGATGAAAGAAGTTTCCCGATTTTTCATCTATTAAAAGACTATTCTGGTCAATCGATACTTCAAATTCTTTCACTACATGGCATAGACTGGAATCACATTGCAGAGGAAAATCTTTTATTAATTCTCGATGGACTTGATGAAATAAAAGCGACCTATCTTGATGTGTTTATAAGAGAGCTCAATTTATTTGCGGATGCAAGACCCAAAACAAATATTGTCGTTTCATCTCGCTTCAATTTCTATAATCTATCGCTGAATCCGCTACGTGGTTTTGAGGTATTCATTTTAGATGATTTTAACCCAATCGAACTCAATCGATATTTAGACAATAAGATTCCTGGGAAAAGTGAAGATTTTATAGATATGCTTCAACAATGCAAACTTAGTGAGTATGCAACTAATCCTTATTATTTAGTTAGACTTGTTCGATTATTTATCTCAGGACCTTCAACCTTTCCGACTTCCAAATCGGAATTCTTTGAACGAATTCTTTTTGAAAGGTTAGAAGAAGAATCAGTTAAATATAACCTTATTGAAGATCGACCTAAACTTATGCTTACGGCTCAAGAGGTAGCCTATTGCATAAGTATGTCTAATGAAAGCTCAATTGATGACAATGATCTAAAGGAAATTATACCTCTCCCGGAAGACCGTAAAAAGTTCCATCGCTATTTTCTTATGAATAGAAATGTAGATGGAAAAAATCGTTGGTCTTTTGAACATAAAAATCTTCAAGAATATCTATGCGCACTATGTCTTCGACAAATGTCTTTTGATAGATTAATAAAGACAATAACATTTAGTACTGAATTTAAAAAGATTCAACCTAAATTTCTGAATATACTATCTTTTTTATTCTCATTATCTGAAGAAGAAATATCGCAGCAACTATTTGCCTGGTTACTACAATATGAACCGGAGATATTAATGAGATTCGAGAAAAGCCGAATATCTAATTCACTAAGGATCGATATTCTGAAAGCAATGTTTAAATATTACAAGAGTAAAGGTTTGTTCATCTATTCGTCAATAATACAAATAGATGAGATGGCAGATTTTTTGGAAATAAAAGAGCCCGAGATTAGATATCTGAAAGAAGAGTTATTCAAGATTGACACCTCCGATCGGCTTGCATTTGATATATTATCATTGCTTGAACGCAGCAAAACACCTTGGGTGCATAGAGAACTTTTGGAGGAAATATTATTTTCTGTTCTTGAAGATAAGAGACGTGACTCAAGAATACATGGTGATGCAATAATGGCATTAAAGAATTTAAACTTTACTGAAGAAAATGTTTGCAAGAGGGTTTTCGCTTCTTCAATTGATTTAAACAGTTTTGAAATAAGACGGGCGGTTGTTCATTTTTTGTTCGATCAATCTTATTTACATCAATATATGACTTTTTTAATAGACAGTATACCTATATACATTGAAGGTCAAAGGGGAATCAGATATGGAGGCGCTAATGAACACCTGGTATTAACCATGATAAATGCCGCTGAGAACGAACGAAGTCTTCTGAATTTATTACACTATATAGCTGGTAATTGGATGCTTCTTGAATATCAACACAGTTCAGATCACTTTAGCATTAAAGTAAATGACCTTGATAAGTTACTAAAAATGGCAGCTTCAATCTATAAGCAGATGCCAATGGTTTTAAAACCTGTTTATAAAATATTTCGTTCTTTGAATAATGTAATCATGGACGGTGAGTGGTTTCCTCCATTTAAGTTTTTTTTCAATGCTACTTGTGGGAAAAAAGTAATGTTTGAAAAACTTAATCGATACTGTGGAAAGTTGAAGGACGCAGCATACTTCGCAGACACAGATTCCTGTGAACGCCTAATTGAAGACTATAAGCTTGGAAAGATTAACGATAACGAAATGATATTATGGCGAAATTGGATGCCTCGGCAAAATGGTGGAATTCATAATTGGTTTTATGAAAGGCTTAAAACTGAATTTGGCGATCGATTTCTTTATTATGATGATGGCATTGATTACATAGCAATTGCAAAAGAATATGAGATAATGAACCAAGAAATGCTACTTGATAAATCACTTTTCTTAAGTGAGATAAAAAAGATATTTGATTTAGCCGGAGATTCAGAGCTCACCTCCGAGGCTTTTTACCAACATGATAATCCTCTTTTGGATGCTTATAGAGTCTCCTTAGCCCATGACACAATATTCAGGTTTTTGGCTGGTAAAAAGAAAAAAACTTATGATTTCTTTGAACAAAGATTTCAATCAGTAGAGTCCTGGGAATGGTTTCAAATGGGACGAATCGAAGAGCTCTTGAATAATAAGGGAGTCAATCTTAATCGTCAATTGATTGAGTATGCCGAATCCTGGTGCAAAGAAAAAATTAAAAAAATAAACTTTGCTAATGCTATTACCGATGACCCTAATGGAGGTTTTCGGATAAAAAGAGTCGTTCAACTTGTGCAAAATCTATATTGTCTCCTTAATATTCAGCTAGATGATAGTTTATTACTGAAAATGCTTCCTTCGTCCTATAATATCTATAGTGAAAGTGAGAAAAGTTTATCGGCGATAATCGTCAAAAGAGTAAGTAATCGAAAACTTCTTAAAGAAGCTGTTTTATCAGGTATCAGATCTGACACACTCTCTCTACAAGTTCTAGAAAATCACTATGCGATATGTGCAGCCTTAGGGTATAAAGAATGTTTGAGCTCATTATATAAAACGATTAAGATTCAAAATGGAAAGTTCTATTATAGCAGAACTCTTACAGATTTTTATCTACAATTGGGCGGAAATATTCAAGACTTCCAAAAACTCATTACAACACCAATTCCTTCTAACAATAAGCATTCTTTCTATGTTGATTGGAATTGGTATTTAATAGAAAAAATGGCAGGCGTAGAACCGGATTTTGTTAAGGAGTTAACGATTTCTATTATTGATGATCCAAACCAATCAAAACAGAATAAAATTGCGTCATGTCGTTTACTTTTTCAAATAGGCGACATTAAAGCTTTGATTTATTGGAAGAATTATATCTTATCAAATAGAAAACTACTATTTGATGGTATTCACTCAAGATCAATTATCCAGACTGCCAAAATTCCTGGAGAAGAACCAATATCATTACTGATAGATATGCTTCAAGAAGTATATGAAACTGGGTTATATTCTGAACTTAATAGGTTTGATTCGGTAGAAGATGTAATTTTTAATTCGCTTAATGCAATTTCATTGTCTGGCAAGGCTCGTTTTTTAAAAGTGATATTTGGTTTAGAGCAATTATATCACAAACACCCAAATGCCGAATACTCCTTAAACATAGCTTATAGAATTGAAACTATTAAGCAGAATTTCTTTGCTAAAAACGAACCAAATTTAACAATTAAAGAAGCTTTATCATCCTTCCAAGCATTAATGATGGTTGAAATCGGTCAGGGTAAATAGAAATAATAAAACCAAAACAGAATTTATTTAATACTTTTAAATCGAACGCTTCATTATGTCTTTAAAATGGAAGGAAGACTATATTAAAAACCTATTAAATCCCTACAAATGGAATAATAATCTCGTACTCAAGAGGCAAAACTTACCTTCGACTCTTTTTAAATACAGAACATTTGATGAGACAAACAGTATGATTTATTCTATTGAGGCTATTAAAGAAAATAAAATCTGGCTAAGCAGCCCCGATAATCTAAATGATCCATATGACTGTTCCTTTGACATTAACAGTGATGACCTTTCCGCTATAGTCGGACCTTCACTTAATGATATAGAAGCAAAGATTAAGGATGCTCTCAAGGAACTTGAGGCGCAGGGTAAACAAGATTTTATAGATTGGTTTCGTCGCGTTATCGGGAAACGTGACGAAGATTTACTACTAGAATTTAATGGCTCTACTAAGAAGAATTACCACAAGATTTTCTCCTTATCTGAGAGAAAAGATTCTATATTAATGTGGACACATTACGCTAAAAATCATACAGGGTTTTGTGTTGAATATGAAACACCAACTGATCTTTGGGACGGTCTTTTATTAAGATGTATTCATCCTGTCATCTATACCGACAAATTACCAAATATTGGTAAATACATATTTTCCCAAGACCCGTGGGAGAAGTTGATTGGGTTTATTTTACCAGCATTACACAAAGCCAAAGATTGGGAATATGAAAAAGAATGGCGGTTTATTCTTTCTTATGGAATATTGTCCGGTAACAAATACATTTCCCCTCCGATTAGAGCAGTATATGCAGGGGCCAGAATTTCCGAAGCGGATCTCGCGAAATTAAAATCACTTTGTATTGCAAATAGTATCTCCCTTTTTAGAACTTCTTGGAAGGCAAGGCAATTCGAGATGTCCATACAATGATTTGAATAGTATCGAAAAAATTGAATATTATAAAACAGTTATCGTCGTTAGGATCTTAAAGCAAATTATGGCTTAATAAAATCCAAGCCACTTTTCGAGCGGACTTACTTATCGACTATTTAGGAAATGAACTTGATCGATTTGAATAGCCTCAACTTGAGGATAGAATCCAAAATAGTCAAATACTCTAATAATAAACGAATTTGCTAGTCTTAAACTTTCTTCTGTAATTTCTATGTAAGTAAAATCTTCAACAACCGAAATTTTTGTTGCTTTAGTAATTTTATCAGAGAGGAGAGGCATTCTATTATGGGGATCTATGTATAATTGCCGATCTTCAGTACCAAAAAATTGAATTGACACGCGCACGCCATTTTTATAGAGTCCTTGTCTAGCCATTCTTTCAAGAAAAGAAAAAGTCTGCGTTATATAGTGCAATACAGAAGTAAAGTACATCAAATATTTACCAGGGGGGTAGTTGGCCGCTAAATTTATTCTGAGACCATCTTCCTCATACCAATCTTCAGTTAAAGCATTGAGCATAAAAAATTGTTGTGAAAGATATATTCTCCAAAATTCTTTTCTGCATCCCATGTCCGATTCACCTTGATAGCACTCATCAGCTGGATGTAATGATCCATTTGTTGAATTATTAGGTATAAAAGGCAAATCCCAATTTAACCTTACTTGAGACTTCCTGACAATCTCCAATGAATTACCAAGAGAAGAGATTTTATCACTTTCAAGCGGGACAAAATTTACTTCAGAATAACCTCTGGATCTTATTTTTTTGGCTAATAAAAACCTCTGAACTGTATTTAATTCCGATTTATAACGTTCGAAATCATTTTCTGGAACAGAATATCCGAAATTCTGCCGGCGTTGCATCAGTCGTATAGCGGCCAGTTCAATTATTTCTCTGAGGTCGTTAAAGTTTGAAATTGCTGCACTTTCAACCCGACGATTTGTATTTCGATAATAAATTGTACTTGCTCTTAATTCTTTATCAAGATCTCTTTTACAAATAACAGGAACTTCTTTAAACGGAAATATTTTGATTACAACATATTGTCGACCTCCTCTGTCTCTTGGAAACTTAACTGAAAATTCCACATAAGGATCAGCATATTTTAGGAGCTGATCTTTCATTTCGTCAATAACGAATGTTTTTAGATTTTCATTCGAGACTCCTTTACCAATAAATTCATTATTAAACTCTTCTACACCAATAACTATCATTCCGCCATCCCTTATGTTTGACATTGCTAATATATCCTTTGCAAGTCTTTTCACATCCCAAGAGCAATCTCTTTTAAAATCCAATCCAGGATGTTCGCTTTGGCCTTCTATTAGCCTCTCCAATTCTTCGGTAGACATAATGCTAATTGATTGATTTATAATAAATTAAAAAATAATCAGGTCGTTTCATTGAAGTAAAGTTAATGGATAATGCAAAATGGACTTTTTTTTAATTGAAAGATCTCTTCCTAATTTAATTATTTTATTATATTTATATTCCAACATTCAAAACATTATGCCGCTATTTACTAACTGGGTTACATTAAAGAAGGATGAAAACGAGGATACTTATTTATGGGTATTAAAAGAAAACAAGCTAAAAAGAAAGGAAGTAGTTGATGATTTCTATGAAACACTTCAATCGCATTCTGATGATTTAGAAAAAATTGCGGACGATATTGCCGCACTCGGAGAATGTAAATGCTGCAAAAACTTTGAAGGACCGGTTGCTCTTAAAGAAAGGCGGGGTAAGGAGAACTTGCTGAAATCGAGGCGACAGAATTTGTAAAACATAATGATATTACCAATGGGAATAAAACATCTCGAGAACTTGCAATGTTTATAAAAGATATTTTATAATTGGAGGTTCACATATTATTATATAATTTTAATTTCATTAACAAGATATCTTATGGAACCATCCGCTACTGCATATAGCTACCACGAATCTAGCTCTGATAGGCTATCAAAAATGCCTAAAAATATAAAGCAATGAGCCTGGAGAACACTTTCCCTAAAGGCGCCGAATGGCGTAAATGGGATTTACATGTCCATACCCCCAATTCTCTTGTGCATCACTTTAAAGGAGAAACTATTAACCTGCAATGGGAACAATTTATTACCGATCTTGAATCCCTGCCCGAAGAATTTAAGGTGATCGGAATAAACGATTATCTGTTCATAGATGGGTATAGAAAAATATTGGAATATCGGAAAAAGGGGAGGCTTCAGAACATCAATACGATTTTGCCGGTCGTTGAATTCAGGATAAGGAAATTTGCAGGCCATAAAGATTTTAAAAGGGTGAACTTCCACGTCATATTTTCCGATAAATTAACACCGGATATCATCCAAAACCAATTCCTCAATGGTTTATTCGGGAAATATCAGCTTTCCCCTGAACTATCCTCCAATATACAATGGAGTGGGATAATAACGCCAGATAGCCTAAGCGATTTGGGAAAAGCGATAAAAGATAGCGTGTCTCCCGAACTACGTCTAAAATACGGTACGGACCTTGAAGAGGGTTT
>DATJDF010000643.1:0-2392 GCA_035497555.1 Arachidicoccus sp.
GAGCTGTGTCAACTGATTATCTTCAAAAAATAGATCAACGCTGCTCAGAAGGGTTAAGTCCACATATTTCTGAGATCACACCCACGATATGTTTGCATTGTCCTTACTTAAGGGCTTAACGCATCATACCAGGTGTGACACCGGAAAACCGTCTGAACTCACTTATGAAATGCGAATGATCAAAATAGCCCAGCTGATAGGCAATTTCTGCATATTGAATTTTTGGATTCTGCTCGATCATGGATTTGGCTGCATTAAAACGGATAATCTGAGCATATCTTTTGGGCGACATACCTAGGTAATTATAAAATGACCTTTCCATTGTCTTACGGGTAATATTTGTTGCTTGCTGGAGCTCGGTCATACGTATCGATCCCTGCGAGGCTGTCAATAGTTCCAAAACATGATCCACTTCATGGGCTCGGTAATGTAGACTTATTTTATGATATTTTTTTAAAAGGAAGTTTTCCAGAGCATTGATTGATTTTTCAATATCATCTGACGACTGCATTTCATCTGAGAGTAATTCGATTTCCCGGCCCCAAATATCTTCAGCTGGCAAAATATTGTCTGCTATATCGCGCATATTGATGCCGGTGATCCGGGCTATCCCCAGTGGCCTGAATTTTACACCAATTATTTCTATGCCCTGTTCACTAGTCTGCACATTTCTATATCCGGCTGGCTGCCCAAAGACGTAGACTTGTTTATCAAGTACAAGATCCCGGTTGCCCAAATTATGCCTTTCTTTGAGTTTTTTAAAATTAAAAGTCATTCCTTGCAGGACGGGTGTTGGGTATTGTTGTAAAAGGCTTTGTTTGAGATCAATTTTAGAATACCAGTAATGTTCTATTATGGGTGCCAGTTGTGGTTGGGGCTGATATATTCGGTAAATCATCGCAAGTCTATAATGATCAAATATAGTATTTATCTGTAATAAAAAGGATCAAAGCTGATCATTTCTCCCTGAATTCTTGATTTTATTGCACGATAAAGACTGGACCGGATGGGTCACACAATTATCCGCAGGCGCATAAGTTATGATGCGCTTTAACCATGCTACAGCAAGTAATTAATCCGGAAGGTAATCAGCAATTTTTTTTGAGAATCTATTTTTTTTTGTACGATTGTGCATCGATTTGCATCTTGATTTGACACACATAATAAGGTGGTTGTCAGATATTGACAATGGATTTTTGCATAGTTAATATAAAAAATATTATGCCTGTAATCCAGTCCGGATAGTACTTTTGCTGATATTAAGTCAGAAGGTATAGTAAAATACAAGATATAAAACGGCGTGCTCCTTGTATTAATTTATAAATAATTGAATAATTTATAGTTCAACATGCGTAATTTTATTACCTGTTAATGACGCATATTTATTTATAACGATAACTTCACCTAATGTCAACTTCAAATCTAAACTCGGAAGAAGTCATCGCGCTGCTACAGAAGCAGGTGGACGATGACAGTGAATTTGTTACTTTATTGACTGAATCTTTAATTGCCGCAAACAACCACGCGACCGCCTATCTGGATCCGGTCCTTTACGCAGCCTTGAATGCCCTATATGACGGTAATGGATGGCCTCTTGAGCAAAATGCCTATATAAGCTATCTTACGACCTTTGCTAAGGTTATCCCCGGTGAAAATACAGGAACCTATGACCCATGGCGGAATACCAGTGGTCAGAACGGTTATAGCCAGGAGATCTATGACCGGCTTTGTCATTTTTATTTATTGGTGGATCAGGGTGTTGGCAAGCGCTCTTTGCAATACTATACGAGCAGCATAAATGATTTTAAATTTGCGACCTGGTTGGGCCAGTACGCAGATGCCTGGGGTAGTTTTCTCGATACTCCGGAATCTTTAACCCCTGAAACATTAGCGTCCTTTGAGCATGATCCTGAATATAATTTACCGGATTATTCACAAGACGCTCCTAACTGGAAATCATTCAATACCTTTTTTTATCGCCAGTTGAATCCAAATAAGACAGATGGATCTCCTATGCGACCGGTGGCCAATCCTAAGGGGAATCAAATTGTGACTTCGCCTGCTGATTGCACCTTCAAAAAATATTACCAGATTGATGGAGCAGGAAATGTAATGGATCATTTAGGCAACAAAACGAAGATATCTTTAAAGCTGACCCATGTTATCGGCAACATTAACGAATTACTCGGTACGGCCGGGGCCCCCTATGCCAGTGCTTTTTATGGCGGCACTTTTGTCCATTATTTTTTAAGTCCTTTCGATTATCACCGCTTTCACTCACCGGTAAGCGGTAAGGTGTCTGTGTTGGATGCCGTCCCTGGCAATGTATATCTTAAGGTCAGAATCGTCAGTGGTCAGTTTGACGCACCGGATAGTTCAGCGGATGGTTATG
>DATJDF010000644.1:0-7793 GCA_035497555.1 Arachidicoccus sp.
AGCAATAATTTTTTTTGTAGATTGGATATAAATGTTAAATTTACAATTAAATTTTTGTCCAGAAATAATATTTGTATGAATTACAATTATGTAATAGGTGTAGATTTCGGAACAGATTCCGTTCGTTCCGTATTGGTAGATTGTGAGAATGGGCAGGAATTAGCCGCCAGTGTCTTTACTTACCCCAGGTGGGCCAAAAGCTTGTATTGCAAGCCTGAGGAGAACCAGTTCCGCCAGCATCCTCTTGATTATATTGAAGGATTGGAAGCCACCATAAAAGACTGTTTAAAACAGCTCGGTCAAGAAGCGGCCCAGCATGTACGCGGCATTTCTGTTGATACGACCGGCTCTACCCCGGTGGCTGTAGATGCTACGGGTACGCCACTGGCCCTGCTGCCAGGTTATGAAAATAACCCGAATGCTATGTTTGTCCTATGGAAAGACCACACTTCAGTTCAGGAAGCTGCCCGTATCAATGAAATCGCAAAAACATTTGACACAGATTACCTGCAGTATGTAGGTGGTATCTATAGTAGTGAGTGGTTTTGGGCCAAGCTAATCCATATCCTGAAGTCCGATTCCGATATCAGGACTACGATACACAGTTGGGTGGAGCACTGCGACTGGATTCCTTTTTTACTTTCCGGCGGTCATAAAGCGGCCGAACTAAAAAGAAGCATCTGCGCCGCAGGGCATAAATCCTTATTTGCCCCCGAATTTGACGGCTTACCTCCTAATGAATTTTTTACCGCAATTGATCCTTTACTTGACGGTATGCGTTCCAGGTTATTCACCAAAACCTATACCGCAGCAGAGGCCGCCGGGAATTTAAGTGCTGAGTGGGCAGAGCGACTTGGATTATCTACAGATGTCGTAGTTGGTATCGGCGCCTTTGACTGTCATATGGGCGCAGTGGGTGCACAGCTCGAACCTTATCTACTTAGTAAGATCATCGGGACTTCCACCTGTGATATTATGGTTGTGCCTACGCAAGAGATGGAAGGCAAACTGGTAAAGGGTATCTGCGGACAGGTGCCGGGCTCAGTTATACCGGGCATGACTGGACTTGAGGCGGGTCAAAGTGCTTTTGGCGATGTGTATGCCTGGTTCAAAAATGTCCTGATGTGGCCCCTTAAAACCTTTGATCTGCCAGCAGAACAGGTAGAGGCGATTGAACATAAACTATTGCAGATATTATCCGAAGAGGCTGCCAGCCTGCCCATAAGTAAGGATAGTGTTTTAGCCGTTGACTGGCTGAATGGAAGGCGGACGCCAGATGCGAATCAACTACTCACGGCCTCCATCAGCGGTCTGCGTATCGGGACAGGCGCCGCAGAAATCTTCCGGTCACTGGCAGAGGCGACCTGTTTTGGTGCTAAAGCCATTGTCGACCGGTTTTTAGAACAAGGCATCCCGGTAAAAGGACTGATCGCCATGGGCGGTGTCGCCCGTAAATCGGCTTTCATCATGCAGACGATGGCCGATGTCATTAATATGCCCATCAAAGTACATAAATCAGAACAGACCTGTGCTGCCGGAGCTGCCATGTTCGCAGCCACTGCTTCGGGCGTTTATTCAAAGGTAGAAGATGCCATGGCAAAAATGGGGCAGGGATTCGACCTGGTCTATGAACCGAACGCAGCGCGTACCGTGCTGTATCAGGAGCGCTATGAAAGGTATAAAAGACTTGGCGCCTGTACAGAAGCAGAACTTAGTTACTGAACCGCTTAGACAAAGAAAGAAAATTAACATTCGCGGGTAGATAGCAGGGTTGTACCAAATCTACTTTATAAAAACAAAATATTATCTTATGAAATACGATCATATTAAAGAAGAAGCTTATCACGCCAATATGCAACTCCCCGCCTTAGGCCTGGTCCTGTTTACTTTCGGGAACGTAAGTGCGGCTGACCGGTCGATGGGCGTATTCGCCATCAAACCCAGTGGGGTCCCATATGAGGAGCTGACACCGGAAAAAATGGTCATCGTTGATTTTGACGGCAAAGTAGTCCTTGGCAATTTGAATCCTTCTTCTGACACCAAGACCCATGCAGTACTGTATAAACATTGGGAAAAAATCGGTGGGATTGTACATACCCATTCCACCTATGCAACTTCCTGGGCCCAGGCCCAGCAGGATATCCCCATATTCGGGACTACGCATGCCGACCATAATACGATGGACATCCCCTGTGCGCCGCCCATGACAGATGCCATGATCCAGGGAGACTATGAATACCAGACCGGATTTCAGATTATGGACTGTTTCAAAGAAAAAAAGCTCAGTTATGAAGAAATGGAGATGGTCCTGGTAGGCAACCATGCACCCTTCACCTGGGGTAAGAATGCAGCGAAGGCGGTTTATAATAGCGGAGTACTGGAACAGGTCGCTAAAATGGCCTTACTCACTTTACAGATAGATAACCAGGCACCAAGATTAAAAGACGCATTGATTCAGAAGCATTTCCAGCGCAAGCATGGTGGTAATGCGTATTACGGGCAGTAATCCCCAGATAAATTACCAACAACACTTAAATCATTTCAAAATTTATATAAAAAACACTATACGCATGATCAATTTTAAGGGATTAGAAATCTGGCTGGTTACCGGAAGCCAGGATTTATATGGCGAAGACACACTGAGAGAAGTGGCAAATCACAGCCAGCAGATTACCAAAGCTTTCAACGACTCCGGCAATATACCTGTGCAGATCATCTGGAAACCCACCGTTAAATCAACTGAAGAAATCTTCCAGGTCTGTCAGGATGCAAATAGCAACCCGGCAGTCATCGGTCTGATCACCTGGATGCATACTTTCTCCCCTGCAAAAATGTGGATCCGTGGGCTGACTATTTTACAGAAACCCTTACTTCATTTACATACGCAGTTCAACAGGGATATACCCTGGTCTACGATTGATATGGACTTCATGAACCTGAACCAGAGTGCTCATGGGGATAGAGAATTTGGCTTTATCGTATCCCGGTTAAGAAAAAGCCGCAAAGTCGTTGCTGGTTTCTGGGGCGAAGATGCGGTACAGAAAAAGATTGGCGACTGGAGCCGGGTTGCTGCCGGTTGGGCAGACTGGCAGGGTGCTAAATTTGCCAGGTTTGGTGATAATATGCGTTTTGTCGCTGTTACCGAAGGCGATAAGGTAGAAACAGAAATACAATTCGGTTTTTCGGTCAATACCTACGGCGTCGGTGACCTCGTAAAAGTCATGTCAGGCGTCTCAGATGCACAGGTTTCTGCTCTGGTTGATGAGTATGCTGCTACCTATAAATTAATGGACAGCCTTAAAAAAGGCGGAGCGCAGCACGATTCACTCAAAGAAGCAGCAAGGATTGAACTGGGCATCAGACAATTTTTAGAGGAAGGGGGCTTCAAAGGCTTTTCAGATACTTTCGAAGACCTACATGGACTACCGCAACTACCCGGCGTCGCAGTACAAAGACTGATGGCTGATGGTTACGGATTTGCAGGTGAAGGTGACTGGAAAACGGCCACCTTAGTCCGGGCCATGAAAGTCATGGGTCACGGCCTTCCAGGAGCCAATGCCTTTATGGAAGATTATACCTATCATTTTGATCCGGCTAATCCAATGGTCATGGGTTCTCATATGCTGGAAGTTGACGCAGCACTGGCGCAGGGTCAGGCCTCCCTTGAGATCCATCCATTAGGCATCGGCGGTAAAGCAGATCCGGTCCGCCTCGTCTTTAATGCCAAGGGTGGTCCCGCCCTTGCGGCTAGCCTGGTAGATATGGGTAACCGTTTCAGATTAGTGGTCAACCAGGTAGAAGGAGTAGAAGTCACAGAAGCACTTCCAAAACTGCCGGTAGCCCGTGTGCTCTGGAAACCCTTACCGGATATACAAACAGCCACAGCTGCCTGGATACTGGCCGGCGGAGCACACCATACCTCTTACAGCCAGAATCTCAGCATAGAACAAATAGAAGATTTTGCAGAAATTGCTGGTATCGAATGCGTGATTATCGACGCCGACACCACCCTCAGGGGATTAAAGCAAGATCTAAGAACCGGAGAAGCCTATTACCGTTAAACGCCTCATATCCGTTCACCTGAGGCCGAGCGGCCTCTTAATAAATTACAATCATGAAAAGTGGATTAATCCATATTGACTACATCATCATCGTCGCCTATTTTCTGTTGATCACACTGTATGGTCTGTGGATCTATAAAAAAAGGAAAAATAAGGAGCTCAGTAGCCACGATTACTTTCTGGCTGAAGGCTCGCTCACATGGTGGGCCATTGGTGCTTCTATTATTGCCTCCAATATATCTGCAGAGCAATTTATCGGGATGAGTGGAGACGGGTTTTTCGTCGGTATTGCCGTCGGTGTATATGAATGGGTCGGCGCGTTGTCGCTCATTATTATCGCCATTTGGTTTCTGCCCATTTACCTCAAGAACAAGATCTTCACCATGCCTCAGTTTCTGAAGCGAAGATTTAACGGACAGGTAGCGCTGATTATGGCCATTTTCTGGCTGTTGCTTTATGTATTAGTCAATATCACTTCCATTTTGTATTTAGGTGCCATTGCTATTAACACACTTGTGGGTGGAACGTCCATGCACCTGATCATGATTATATTTGCAGTCTGCTCGGTCCTGATTGCATTAGGGGGCATGAAGGTCATTGGCTACACCGATGCCATCCAGGTGGCCATGTTACTGATCGGTGGTCTGGCAACGACCTATTTTGCCTTACAGGTCGTCAGCGAAAAATTCGGGTTAGGGAAAGATATTTTTGCAGGCTTAAACGCCATGATGCAGGAAGCGCCTCAGCATTTTCATCTAATTTATAAAAAACCGACAGCTGCATCTTCCCAGCATTATATAGATCAGTACCTGATTGTACCAGGTATATTGATGTACGCCGCGGGGCAGTGGATTGTCAACCTGGAATATTTTGGAACCAATCAGTACATTACCCAGCGTGCACTGGGGGCCAATCTGAAAACGGCCCGGTTAGGTTTGATGTTTGCAGGGTTACTCAAAATGCTGATGCCGGTCGTTGTGATGTTACCTGGTATCGCTGCTTATGTGCTTTATCAGAAAGGCTATCTGCCACAACTCGATGGCAATAAAGATCATGCCTATCCTGCTGTGCTGAGTTTTCTCCCTAATGGTCTAAAAGGGTTGTCTATAGCAGCACTATCAGCGGCAATCATCGCCTCACTGGCCGGGAAAGCCAATAGTATATCGACGATCTTCACCCTGGATATCTACAAGAATTATTTTAATAAGGAAGCGACAGAAAAAAAGATGGTCTGGATCGGCCGTTTGGCGGTTATTATTTCGATGGCCATAGGGTTGTTTTTCACCTGGGATGATATATTAGGCATCAGCGGTGCGGGTGGCTTTACCTTTATTCAGAAATATACCGGCTTTATCAGTCCAGGCGTGCTTGCCGTCTTTTTATTAGGGATGTTCTGGAAAAGAACCAATGGTCTGGCGGCCATTGTCGGTATCGTTGGCGGGTTCATTCTCTGTGTTTTCTTCAATGAGGCTGCACCAGCGATACTGGGACACACCACCTGGTTCTATACTGCGTATCCAAACGGACATGGCGCTTGGGAAATTCCTTTCTTAGTCTGCATGGGGCTGTCATTTGCAGTGACCGTTATCCTGATGATTATCTGCAGCCTGTTCAGTCCAAAAGTCAATTCAAAGGCCTTTGTGATCGACCGGAGTATGTACAAAGTAAAAGGAAGCGTTTTGGTCATGATTGTTATCATATTAATGTTATTTGCAGCGTTATATATTAAGTTTTGGTAGTTTTGAGGGGCATTGATTAATCAATAATTAATCTTTAGAAATAGTGAGTACAACAACGAAACGTTACAGTGGCAAAAAACTGCTGCTGGCAGTAGATTGCATTATATTCGGGTTTGATGAAGACGGGTTAAAGTTACTGGTCATAAAAAGAGGATTTGAACCCTGCAAAGGATGCTGGAGTCTGATGGGCGGCTTTGTTGGTATCAAGGAAAGTAGCGAAGACGCTGCCAATCGTGTACTGCATGAGTTGACCGGTCTGGAAGGCGTTTATATGGAACAGATGCATCTGTTCAGCACCCCGGACCGGGATCCGGGTGAAAGAACTGCCGTAATGGCTTATTTTGCCTTGGTCGATATCAATCGTTATCAGAGCCAGATGAGCGCAGATTTTCAGGCACAATGGGTATCCGCTTCGGAGGTGCCGGACCTGATATTTGACCATAATGCGATGGTAGAGATGGCCAAAGAGCGGGTAAGGTATAAAGCAGCACTGCATCCGCTGCTCTTTGAATTACTCCCTCCAAAGTTTACCATCCCCCAATTGCAAAATTTGTATGAACAATTATATGATACAAAGTTTGATCCTGGGAATTTTTTCCGTAAATTGGTGTCCACAGGACTACTGGTAAGATTAAAGGAACGCGATAAGCTGAATTCCAAAAAAGGAGCCTACTATTACAAGCTTGATAATGAAAAATATAAAGAAGGCTTTAATACTTTTTTGAATTTTGTTTATAAACCCGATTTTAAACAGAAGAAAACAGACTAAATATTCCGCCGTTAACAGTACCCTTAGTGCCAGAAGTAAAGGTGTTCTTTGTATGCCAAAGGACAGATTTGATCAGCCAGGTTTTTCAAATCCAAAAGACTGTTTCGTATGTCTAAGCGCCTCAGTTTTATTATACTATACATTTGGTTGGCACTGGCTGCCAGCGGACAGGGTATGGATACCCTGTCTTTTGTCAACATAGGCGTCAAGGACGGGCTGTCAAATAATGCGGTTACCTGTCTTTTACAGGATCATTATGGTTTTATGTGGATGGGCACATACGATGGGCTCAACCGCTTCGATGGCCGTACTTTCCGGATTTTCCGAAATCAGTTACAGGATTCCAGTTCACTGATCAATAACCACGTTACGGTCATTAAAGAGGGCCCAAAGGATCAGATCTGGGTCGGCACTTTAAAAGGATTCTCCCGGTTTGATTACAGGGATTTCAAATTTCATAAAGTGTATTACCAGCCTTATGGGACGGTTAAAACCGCTGCCATAGGCGCCCGGATCCGGGATGTCATTGCAGATAAAAGCGATCAGGTGATGATTGCCACTGAAAACTATGGACTTCTGGTTAAAGACCCTGTTACCGATCTGTTTCAGCAGATCGCCTATCAGGGAAAGGCCAAATGGAATGTCACCGCAATTACTGCCTATACTCCGGGTAAATACTTTGTCTACTTAAAAGACCAGGGGCTTTTTATCTATCACTGTAAGACCAGAACGCTTACTCTGTTTTCCAGCCAACTACCAGGTGCTACCAGGCTCTTATATGAGCCCCTAACCCGTACCTTACTGATTGGAACCGAAGATGGCCTATATCGTTATCAGGAGAATACAAGCCGCGTTACACTATTCAGTTCGCAGTTAAGGCATTGCAATATCACGCATTTACTCAGGGATAAAAACGGCGTCTTATGGATCTCTACAGATGGCAATGGTTTGGCCATGCTAAAGGCAGGGGGGAATCCACTTAAAGATATCCGTATGATCACCCAGGGCCGTGATCAGTATCACCTGGAGAGTGCGGCTGTTTACGGCGTTTACGAGGATAATGCCAGCAGGAAATGGGTCGCCACCCTGCGTGGCGGCGTCAGTTTCCTGCATGCCCATGCACCGCTGTTTACCACCATCCGTAAAAATGAATTTGATCCTCATTCCCTGGTTAGTAATTTTACCCTGTCCTTTTGTGAAGATAAACTAAATAACGTCTGGATC
>DATJDF010000645.1:0-5189 GCA_035497555.1 Arachidicoccus sp.
ATAACAACTTACAGTATTCGCACCCCTTTTTAAACTTTTACGTTTATTGGTGGCTCCCAAAAAGGATGACCACATATAGTAGTTTGAGACTTTTTTGAAAAAATGCCATTAAAAATGTAATTTTATGATCTAAGCAGAAATTCCATATTACTAGCTTGTTCCTTGGCTCTTTTCTTCATAGTAGTTCTTTGGAACAGGAGAAGGTCGGGCTCGACCTGATGCAGTGAATACCGCCTTTGTTTATGACTATTTTCTGAAAGATCAGCTGGGTAATACGAGAATGGTGATCAAGATTTTGATGTTGATGTCTATGAGTTCAAGTGCCGCATGGATGACCCACAGATTGGTAGATTCTGGCAGATAGATCCGTTGGCAGATAAATATGTGTATAATTTCACGTATGCTTTTAGTGAGAATAAGGTGACAAGTCATATAGAACTAGAGGGATTGGAATCAAAATCAATTGCCGATGGAGCTTGGAGAGAAGTAGAGTCGGGATTTCAGCATTTAGCTAATTGGGTCGACAGCACTTTTAGTTTTGGTAGCAAAACGACAGTAGAAACACCAATAGAGCCAATGACCGACAATATAAGCAACAATTTATCAGTTGAAAACACAACGTCGATAAGTACAAATCTAAGCTCATTCATGGGATATGGTATTTTGAACTATTCAAATGACGGATATAATGGTAGCACATTCAAGTCTACAAATGAGTCATCAATAAGTGTAGATACTAAAACGAATATAAAGACTTCGTTAGGAAATGGGACGCTAAGCAGAACAATAGATGATAGCGTGAACGTAAAATTATCTAGGTCGGCATCTATAAAAACAAAATCGGGTTTGAGTATGGGAGTAAGTGCTTCAGGTACTTCAGATGGTTCGAATAAAGTTGGAGGAAATGTTTCTATTTCATCTGAAAATTCTAAAGGGAAATTGGGATTGAATGTCTGCACAAATAAAACTTATCAAATGTTACAACCAATATAGAAAATTAAGAATACCAAAGTAATACAAACATATTTTTTTAAATAAAATGGTAAATGATTAAAAATAAAATAATTAAAGAAATTCCAATTCTTATTTTGTCAAGTATTATTGTATATACTTGGATAATAATAATGTCGACTAATTATTATCCAACAATTAAGCATAAAATTGGATTGTGTCTTTTTATAGTCATATCAATCCTTTACTTCCTAAAATTTAAATACGGCATAATTTCGACAGGGATGTTCTTAATATTAGCATCACTTAATATTGTTGCAATATTTCCAAAAATGATTTCTACTTCTTATTTTGTAAAAATAGGTGAATTTGAATTATCAATACCCCCCCTGCAATTGAAATCTATTTTATTGTTAATAATATTTTTTATATGCACTGGTAATTATTTAAAAGAGATTTATTCTACTTGTCGACAAAATAGGAAGTTGAAGCAATAACAAGCCATGCTATGAATGTTCATTCATTATTGTACTCCTATGATGAGTCGTAGCGACCAGCCAAAGTTTCTGCATGGTTGTAAAATTTAATTATTTTTCAATATTTTGAAAATACTGCCAATTGTAAATACGGTGGACTTGTAGAGTTTGTAGATTATCTTTCTCCATATCATCTGGGAGATTTTACTCATCCTTCTGAGATGAAAGGACGGCAATCTTCTACTAAAAGTGATCAACTTTCTTCGCGGGAGGGCTTTTTTTGGAAAATTATAAATTGGTTAGATGGAAGGTCAGGTTTACAACAAATTAACGGAACATCAGAATATAATGTGAGAGATAGCAATAATGGAGAATGAGAGTGCATATGGTAAACACTTGGCTGAATAGCCTAGTTGATGATTGGAAAGGACTTGGAATTAATGTTAATGTTATAGAACGATAACCGAAATGAATAAACTATTATTTTTTTGATATTTACTATGTCATGTTCTCGAACAAGGAATCTCTCCCAAAGCGATTATGAGTGGATACCATACAGGGGAAATGACACACTTATATTTGCGTCTAACACTGGAGGTATAGATACTATTTTTATTCTAAAAAAGGACACCATTTGGGACTATCCCGATGCACAATCATCTGTAGGTTTGCAATGTGAAGTCGTAAGAGTTTTTTGTCAACATACCGACTCTGTAATTCAAGATAAAAGTGTTCGATATTTAGGAAATGACTTTTATTCAATCCGAAAAGCCAAAAATGGTCATACTATTTTAGAAGTAAATTTGCTAACAAAAGATGTGGTTTTTTATAGACTGGGTTTAATTAATTTAGATAGTCTTAATAAGGTAAAGCCTATAACATTAAAAACTAAAGAAAAGCAGTATAATGATGTTTATGTCATAAATGCAGAAGATTATTTAGATTCTTTTCGTAAACGACATAGTTTTGTTACAAAAATATATTGGAGCAAATCAAGAGGATTAGTACGATATGATAAAGAAAATGGAAATTACTGGGAGATAGAATAATACTACTTCCTACATTGTAGGAAGTCCTGTACTGGATGCGAGTATGTTATTATCCGTTCAGGTTGCAACAAAAAGGAATTAGCCTAAGAACTTCAATGGTAATCTAGCAGAAAATGTATTTGTATACTGGACAGGAGTTTCAATCTGCACAATTCTTTGGCACGAGTGAAGGTCTGGTTCGATCAAATGCGACCAATAGTTTCTTTGTATATGACTATTTATTGAAAGATCATCTGGGTAATATGGGGGCATTACCGATGATTATAATAAAGGCGGTCCGATACAGGGAACATGTAATTATTATCCATTTGGGCTGCGACAGAAAGGAATAGATTTGAAACAAGAAATGATACAGTTACAAAACCCCTATACGTACAATGTTAAAGAGTTATAGGAGGTTTTAGAGCTGGAGCGGTATGATGATTATGGTGCAAGGTTTTATGACGCGCAAATAGATGTATGGCATACCCAAGACCCTAAAGTTCACCTAATGCGCAGATTTTCTCCATACAATTATGCTTTTGATAATCCATTACGATTTCTTGACCCTGATGGCAGGGCTCCAGACGACTGGATAAAATATAAAAAGAAGTAGAGAGATTATGTAACGAGAGTAACGAACCAATTATTTAATTGATAAAATGAAAATATTAAATTTTATTGTATTTCTCTGCTATAGGTATTACTCTAAAGGAGGAAATAGGCAAGTTCTATATTTTAGCGCAATATGTGGGTGACTTTTTTAATATTTATTCATATCTGTCAAGCCTTGATAATATTCCAAAAAATGGATTTATTGCCATTTTTTGATAAGAATCATTCGAAAGTCATCCGATATGCGGGAGTATTATTGTTTTTCTTGCCTTTATGGTTGTTAATAAGTCAAATTGTCAGACTGTCAGATATCGAAAAAATTCAGTCACAATATGATGAAAATAAAATAAAACGAAGTGCTAATTATCTTGCAGCCTATGTAATAGGGAATGTATTATTAACATTTGTTTTGATGTTTATTTTTACTTAAAACAGCTAGCGCTCAAATGTGCGGGTCTTATGAACAGCAGGTATAGAATGTACTATTTCTGCAGCCGTAGTTATGCAAAGCACTTTAACGAATTCCAGGAATGCAAAAAGATAGACTTATTGTTATAAGGTCAGTTCTAATATGACGGTCGATAAAAACAAAAAAATTACTCAGGTCGTCTTATAATATCTTAAATTTACCCAGGGAAATCAGGGTAAATGGCACAGCAGGTAAAGGTACCATCCGGTATTACTATGACGTAGCAGGCAACAAACTGCGTAAGGTAACCATAGATAGTACCACACTACCGGCAAGCCGTACTGTCACGACATATATCGGTGGCAGCGTTTATCAAAATGATACGCTCAAGTTCTTTGACACCTGTGAAGGTCGGGCTCGACCTAATGCGACGGATAGTTTCTTTGTGTATGAGTATTTTCTGAAAGATCATCTGGGGAATATCAGAATGGTGATTACGGATGATGATAGTGTGAGCAGTCGAATACTTGAAACGAACAGTTATGATCCTTTTGGATTGACGCAGAAAGGAATTGGATTGGTGGCTATAAATGTCAATCAACTGAATAAACATTTTTTTAATGGTAACGAATTACAAACAGGTGAGTTTAGTGATGGAAGTGGATTGGATGTTTATGATTTTGGTAAACGTATGCAAGACCCGCAATTGGGTGTTTGGCACAGCATAGATGTGCTTGCCGATTCTATGAGGAGATTCTCTCCATATGCTTATGCCTTCGATAATCCGTTAAGATTTATAGATCCAGACGGTAGAGCACCATACGATTTTTTCGTAAATAGCAAAACCGATGATGTTTATTATTTAAAAGGAATACATCAGATTACACAAAAAGACTTTGACAAATTTCACATAGGATCTAATGCTAAAGACTTTTAAAGATTGGGTTCAGATAATATGCTTGGCAGCAAGCCCGGCTTTGATTTAAATAGAAGTGCAGTCTATTTATCTCCTTATTATATGAAAAAAATGGGATATGCTGAATTTGAAAATGTAACTGTTAAAGAAAGAGAGTTTGTAAGTGGGGGGCCAATGGGACCTGGCGAAAATATCAAACAGCCTGTTTCAGATATAACTCAAGTAGGAGAATCAAAAATAACGTACGTAACCTCTAATGTTGTAAATATAAAGACGAGAAAAATAGAAAGTGTAAATGAGGGCCCTTGGAGTTCTATTTCTTCTGTTCAATATAACATCAATAAACCTGTTTGACAAGATATTAGAGAAACTGCTGAATATTATGGCAATAGGCATTCAACAATATCAAACGTTACAACAGGGGCAAAAATCCTTAATGCATTGGTCGATTTTTAAAAGCCCTATAATTATGAAAAGAATAAATATTAGAATTGTTATATACTTTTTGCTTATTAGCTTAATGAGTGCCAATTGTGGTCAAAATACTCAAAATTCTTATAGCAATGATAAGTATCAAAAATATAAAAATCATTTTGATGTTGAATACACTAAACACTTCCCCCAAAAATTAAAAATAGAAAATTCAAAAGAAAAGAATGCTGTTTTTTCATCGATGGATAGTGTAAAGAATGATTTTTCTTTGTTATTATATGAATATGGGGTCAACTCCGAAGATATTAAAGGCGTTCTTGACAAGGTCGCCAAAAATATAATTGCCCAATATAAATCCTCTG
>DATJDF010000646.1:0-12228 GCA_035497555.1 Arachidicoccus sp.
ACCACCGGTTGAACTCCACCCTCCTGATCTGGACCAGGGAAGCCGTTGGGGTAAAAAGCTGGATCAGATGGGCGGCCCCGGATGATCATTCTAAAGTTCTGTGCAGCAGATACCAATGGGTAATTTCGGTCCTCTTTACGAGCACTCAAATCCATGCCGATTTTGATATTTTTTGTTACCTGATCCGTTACATTGCTGCGAATATTGAACTGATTGTAACGGGTCGCACTGTTTTTATAGTAGCCGTCCTGTGTACGGGCACCAACGGATAGAAAATAGGAGAGATTAGAAGATCCACCCTGAATCGATAAATTACCACTGGTTTGTGGCGATAAGGGTTTCAGGGTCTCTTTAAACCAGTCCGTATTAGGATAAAGCCAGGGATTTCTTTTCGGGTCGCGGTAGGCATCAATATCCGCTTGTGGAAATTCCGGCTTCGTACCGTGATAGATAGCAGCTTCATTGAGCATCTGCATATAAGTCGGAGCATCTGCCATTTTAGGAATTCTGGCCGGTTGTGTATACCCCTGATTAAAGGTAAATTTAACTTCGGCCGGCAGGTTTATAATACCGTGTTTAGTTGTTACAAGTATAACTCCGTTTGCGGCCTCTGCGCCATAGATGGAGGCAGTTGCATCCTTTAATACACTCATGCTTGCAATATCGTTGGCATCCAAGGTACCTAAAGCGGTATTGGGATAAGGAATACCGTCAATCACAATCAAAGGTGCATTATTGTTCAGACTGTGATTGCCTCTTATAAGAATTTTCGCGCCGCCATCTCCTGGTTCGCCGCTGCCGTTGATGGCAATAACACCTGGAATTTTCCCTGCCAGCGCGTTGGTTAAATTGGTAACAGGCGTCTGCTTAAGATCTGAAACCGATACGGTAGATACAGCTCCCGTTAAATTAGCTTTTTTCTGCGTACCATAACCGATTACAACGACGTCATTTAATGAAGCAGCACTGGCGACCAGAAAAACATTAAAGGAATCTTTACTACCAGAAAAATTAACGGTCTGTGTAGTATACCCCACATAGCTAACTTTAAAATACCTGGTTTTTTCCGGTACTTGCAAACTAAAAACGCCATTGCGGTCTGTTATTGCGCCTGAGGTCAGAACATCAGTGGTAATAGAGGCGCCCGAAACAGGTATTTTTGTATCCCTGTCTAGTACTCTTCCCGCAATAATTTCCTGTGCAGTCGCGCTTACTTTTATGAATAAAAATAATGCGAGGGTAAGCTGTAAGGCTTTTGACATGATCAAATATTTAATAAATGATAATTAAAGAACAAATTGTTTGATTAGGCATATTTGTTTAATCGCCCATTTCGTTGATCCCGGATTTTGCATTAAGTCATTTGATGCTCAACTCTATTACTGGCCATTACACATGCAAAAACATCTGACATAATTTCAATCCCTTAGTGGCATCTTCTTTCTTAATCCGGTCCTGCCCCCCCCGTCCGATCGCCCGTCTGGACATAAACTGCCCCTAACCCCTTTAAAGGTGCTTTTTCTTTGGAAAAATTTAGCGTCGACGGATCCGCGCCAACCTAACTACCAAAGACAACTATTTATGTTGTTGATTGTCTCCCTCCTCTCTGAATTGTTTCAACCTCAAATTACCCGCTTATCCGTACCGGATTATTCGTAGACCGGGCGCAAAGTTATTTACTCCATGTTTAAAGCTTTCTCCATAATCGATTATTAATAGATTCGTAATAATAGCATTGTAAAGAGGTTTATCGAGATTCATCTGAATAAAATAAATGCAACGCGCACAGTTTCCCTTCAGGTTAGCCATCGCCTCCTTGATATTTGGATATAATAAACTTTCTATAATTCGTTCAGTGCCAATATAACACTACATGAATACGAACCGCCAGACGATCAGGAGACCATCCCATTCCCATTTTCCAATTGACATTTCTTTTGCGCTTTCCACTCCGACTTTCAATAACAAAACAATTCAAAACTACAAAAGACATTCAGGCAGCTAAAATAGTAAAATACCCCATATTTTGATTTCGCATTGTTTTCAAATATAAGAATAAATAAATATCTGAAAGCTTTTCATACAAAATAATTGCTATATCAGGCTATATTATAGCCACTTATAAACATTATTTAGCGACATAAATATTCCTTTATTTTCTGTTTATCTTATTTAATGGCTAAACGAAAGTAAAAATAATTATTCGAAATACCAAAATTTAAAAAAAATATTAAATAATTTTCCTCAACTTATTAATTCCAATGCCAAATCTGTCTCAGCTGCATTGCCTAATGTTGCTACCCCTTAAATGAGGATCTACGAATCACGGTTATTCGGACCGGCTAACAAACTATTTAATTTTGATAAGGACAACTTCTTCCAGACAGTCATCATTTTTATGTGGCTATCTCTATAATGCTTTGCTTTGTTAGTGCCTTTCTGAAGGTAAACTGTTTAAAAAAGCTCAAGAAAGCGTATAAACATTACCCGAAAAATAACTATATTCGAAACTTAATTTCACCCCATGCATAAGTACATTGTACGGTTATACCGACCATTATTACTTTTATCTGTGACAGCATTTAGCTTTCAGCAGGTATCAGCACAGCATTATGATGCACATCAGGCATTTGCACCCACTTTATACACTTCTAATGGAAATGCTTTCAGGAGTGCAAATGGTGACCCTGGGGCAAAATACTGGCAGAACCAGGCGAATTATAAGCTTTCAGCGACATTTGACAGCAGCACGCATATGCTCAAAGGCCTTGCAACCATCGACTATATTAATAATAGCCCGGATGATTTAGCATTTCTGTGGCTGGAACTGGATCAGAATACAGAAAAACCTGGATCACTGGCCAGTATCCTCAATCCAGCACCTAAAAAAAATCATGAAAATAGCCCGACAGATGCACTCGGATTTCATTTTAATAAAATCCAAATTCTACAAAATGGTAAATGGATGGATGCTGATTACTTTGTAGAAGGCACCCGGATGCAGCTTCGTTTGCCAGCACCGGTGAAGGGAAACGGGCAGTCCCTTCAGATAAAAATAGATTACTCTTTTCCACTACAAAAATCTTCAGCCGGTGACCGTGCCGGTTTTATGGAGACACCGGAAGGAACCATATTCGAATTTGGTTACTGGTTTCCAAGAATGTGTGTATATGATGATATTCGCGGCTGGAACACACTGCCTTTTGTAGGTGGTGGCGAGTTTTATTTTGAATACGGTGATGTTGATTACCAGATTACCGCACCATCCGGAATGATCGCCGTAGGATCCGGTCAGTTACTCAATGCAAAGGAAGTGCTGGATGGTAAACTATTTACACAATTACAAAAAGCAAAACAATCGGATAAAACGGTGGTGATCCGTTCTAAATCAGATGTCCAAAACGGCATTGCAACACAAAAGAAATCGGGCATGACTACCTGGCATTTCACCATGAAAAATACCCGGGATGTAGCATTTGCCCTCTCTTCAAGCTTTATATGGGACGGGTCAAAAATTGATTTACCCAGTGGTAAAAATAGCTTTGCCCAATCGGTTTATCCTGCTCAGAGCATTATAGCAGACAGTGGCTGGACAAGAGCGACCGAATTCCTGAAAGCCTCCGTCGAGGATTTTTCAAAACGCTGGTTTGAATATCCATATCCGGAAGCAACGAATGTTGCCGGCCCTATAGGTGGCATGGAATTCCCAGCACTTACTTTTGACCATTACAGTGTCAGTGGAAAAGTCCTCTGGATGCTGATCTCCCATGAAATTGGCCATTCGTGGTATCCAATGATTGTGGGTTCAGATGAAAGACGGGTCCCGTTTATGGACGAAGGATTTAATACATTTGTCGATATTTATGCACAGGCTGATTTTAATAAAGGAGAATTTGCACCAAAAAGAGATGGGGAATATGCACCGGGTGGCGGCAATCCAGCCGATGAAATTGTACCGGTCATTAAGGAAGTCCAGCAAGGTCCAACACTGATGACACCACCGGACTGGCAAGATTATAAATATGTCCACCCTATGTCCTATTTTAAGACAGCTTTTGGCTTGGTGCTCTTAAGAGAAGTGATATTAGGTCCCGAGCGTTTTGATTACGCATTTCGTCATTATACTGCAAAGTGGGCATACAAACATCCATCACCTACTGACTTTTTCCGCACGATTGAAAATGCAGCCGGTGAAGATCTCGGCTGGTTCTGGCGCGGTTGGTTTTATAATAACTGGCAGCTAGATCAAGCCGTTGAGTCCGTAAAGTATGTAAATGAAGATCCTAAAAATGGAGCACTCATTACGCTGGAGAATAAAGAACAACTGCCGATGCCTGTTACAATTCTTATCAAAGAATCTAATAACAAAACCCATCGGGTCAAACTACCTGTAGAGATCTGGCAAAGAGGTGCTACATGGACCTTCCAGGTCCCGTCTACATCCAGCCTGAGTACTGTAACGGTGGATCCGGAGGAACAATTGCCAGACACAAATCGTAAAAACAATACATGGAAGCCGTAGATTTATGTAAATAAAACTTATCTTTAACGTTTAATGGCGATGATTTTGGCAAATAGGCAAAATTTTTGTTAAGCGAAAGGTGCAAACCCCAATAATGAAAGTACGACACCATTTCTTTCTATCCTTACACGTATATCTGATGCTCAGCTGTGGAGCACTACTGTTTATAAGCTGTAGCAGTTCCCGGCAGTCTTCCGGTAGCGCAACAGCTGCAACACATAAAGGACCCAGGTTTCTGAATGATATCAGCGTTAACCCGGGTGACCGTGTCTCTTCCCGTAATAAAAGTTTTGGCTACATTGAAGAGGCACCCGACGGCCCAGATAAAAATGAGTCGCAGGACAGTCATCCTGCATTATCGCTTAACGAAGAAACACTGGTCAATAAATACGCAGGCATTCTGGGTGTTACTTCAAATAAAGTTCGCGATATAGATTTGTTCGAAGAAGTGGATGATTGGTATGGAACACCTTATAGCTACGGAGGGTCGAGTAAAAATGGGATTGACTGCTCTGCCTTTTCAAGAACTTTATTCAATGAAGTTTATAATAAATCCTTACCACGTACCGCACAGCAACAATATGATTATTGCCGGCATATTAAAAAGAATCAGCTAGAGGAAGGTGATCTCGTCTTTTTTCACACGACAAGTGGTTCCAGAATTACACATGTGGGAATCTACTTACAAAATGGTAAATTTGTACATGCTTCCACCAGTTCAGGAGTGATGATAAGTGATTTGGATGATTATTATTGGCGCAAAACCTACCGTGCGGCCGGTAGAATACCGGACAAAGAGGTGACCATCAACTAACCAGATCCTTTCCATTGACCCTATGGCACTCCAGCTGGATAACTAAGTTTGAGTGGCATAAATATTTTATTATAATTTAAATAGTCAATTATGGAAACTGAATTTATTGCAAAGATCCTGTCGATAGAACCTGTAACGCACAATGTATTAAGGTTCACTATCGAAAAACCAGAACATTATCAATTTATTCCTGGTCAGGCCACAGAAATTGCGATCAATAAAGAAGGATTTAAAGATCAGCGCCGACCCTTTACCTTTACGAGCCTTAATGAGTGGGATCATCTGGAGTTTACCATCAAAACCTATACAGACCATCCAGGCGTCACGAACGAATTGACCAAATTAAAATCCGGGGATAGCTTTTTGCTTCATGACGTATGGGGTGCCATTCAATACAAAGGAGAGGGTACATTTATTGCAGGCGGTGCCGGAATAACACCTTTTATTGCCATTTTCCGGCAATTGCATAAAGATGGCCTGATAGGGACCAACAAACTTTATTTTTCTAATAAAACAGATCAGGACATTATTCTGAAAGAAGAATTTGAAAAGATGCTGGGCGAGCAGTTTATAAATATCATGACGGAACAAAAGAACAGTATCTATCAGAATGACCGCATTAATAAAGAATTCCTTCGTAAAAATATCGAGAATTTCCAGCAGCAGTTTTATATCTGTGGCCCCGATCCAATGGTTGCAGCGGTACAGGAAGACCTGAAAGCACTCGGGGCGGGTGAGAATGTCATTACCGTTGAGCTATAGCATGGCCCAGGCCAATACTTCTGTTTTGAGTACAGCACCCACCAGCGTGATTAAACAACTTACTGCTCTTGCGGTGCTGTTATCCACCAGATATTGCCAAATGGATCCCGGACGCCACCACCGCGGCCGTAATCCTGACTCGTCAGGTCTTGCACAATAATGGCTCCATGATCAAGGGCCTTTTGGAAAACCCCGTCTGCATCGGCTACTGTAATAAAAAGCGAACATGGTTGCTCGGGCCACTGCTCAGTCGCATCTGCAAACATAATTACGCTATCCTTTATACGCACTTCACCATGCATAATGAGTGTTTCATCCCGCATCTGTTTCGTTTCCAGTCGGGCATCAAAGACCATTTCAGTAAAATCAATAAACTTTGCGGCATTCCGAATGACAAGATAGGGTACTACCGCTGGATAAGGCTGTTGACTTGTTCCCATCTTACTTTGATTTTATTATATCAAATATACGCTATTTCTGAAAAACGGAAGCTTCCAGCCATGAAGAGGTCACAAGCGCTGGACAGTTAGATTTGCCAATAAATTCAATTTGACACCTGTCTGCTTTCTGATGCCACCGATTGTAATATAAAATCTATCATAACTTTATTCATCTGCACATTGTCGGCGGGACTAAAATTCCCATGCTTACCATTTTCAGCAATAAACAGCTTTGTTTTATTGCCATTTGCTTTCAATTTTTGATACAGTACCTCTGCCTGCCTAATTGGGACGGTCATATCCTTTTTCCCATGCACAAAAAGAACTGGTATTTGCCTGATTTTCGGTGAAACATAATTAACTGGGGAAAGTGTCTTTATGAAGGCTGTATCCATGAGTCGGGCGCCTAACCAGGTGGAAGATGAACTACCCACCTGCCGGGCGGGCTTCCAGGTCATTAAGTCTGTAGGGCCATATTTACTGATAATTCCGGCAATTATCAGATTTGGATATTTGCAACCTCCGTCAAAAAGGGGATTTACACTCCGTAAACCTAGCAATAGGGCAAGATGCCCGCCGGCCGAGGCACCTATCAAAATAACTTTTTCCGGATTAATATTGTATTGTTTCGCACGGTTCAAAAGATATACCAGCGCACAGTGAACATCTTCATCAGCAGCCGGAGCAGGTGCTTGTCCCGCCAATCTATATTCAACATTGGCCACAGTAAACCCGGCTTCTATAAATACTTTAACTTTTTCATATTCATCCTCTTTTTTGCCATGAGTCCAGCCACCACCATGAATATAAAACACAGTGCATTGCTGGTTTTGCGCTCCGACACATACAGATCCAACTTGCCTGCCCATCCTCCGATCTGTTGATATACAATGTCCTTTATCACCCTGACACCCTTGCTCATAGATTGTCCAAATAACAATCCTGACGTTATACAGAATACCACTACAAAAAAACTTTTTTTATCATGGAAAGTTAGGATATTTTAGGGCGTTTGTTCCACCTGGACAATTTTCATAAAACCGAACCAGCTTTTAATAAAAAGTTGCCCCGCAAGTCAGTCAGCGTTATAAATTTAGAAATCAGCTGTTGCCAGATGATGATTGCTACAACCCTGCTTTTTAAAATGTCAATACCTACAAAAAGCAAGACCACTATTCAAATCAGAATAGTGGTCTTGCTTTTAACTAAAAAAGATGTCGTTATTTTACTAGAGGTCAGTCGCTTCACCATAAGCAACAGCAGTTGCTTCCTTAAAAGCTTCACTCATGGTTGGATGTGGATGAATGGCATTAAGGATTTCATGGGCGGTTGTTTCCAATTTACGGGCAACTACAGCTTCTGCAATTAAGTCGGTTACATTCAGACCAATCATATGTGCACCCAGCAGTTCTCCGTATTTAGCGTCATAAATCACCTTTACAAAACCATCAGTGGCACCAGCTGCGGCTGCTTTACCTGAGGCTATGAATGGAAATTTACCAACTTTAAGTTCATAACCGGCTTCTTTGGCCTGCGCTTCGGTCAAACCTACAGAGGAAATTTCCGGCTCACAATAAGTACAGCCCGGTACATTCCCGTAATCAATGCCTTCTGGCTGATGCTCCAGTTTTTTATTGGCAAAGCCAATATGTTCAGCAGCATTAATACCTTCTTTACTTGCCTTATGTGCGAGCGCCTGATGCGGTGTACAATCACCGATGGCATAAACACCCGGAACATTGGTCTGCTGGTATTTATCTACAAGGATTTTGCCTTTTTCTACTTTAACACCTAAAGTTTCCAGACCGATATTTTCAACATTGGCCACAACACCCGCCGCGCTCAGCACGATATCCGCGTCAATAGTAAAAGTACTACCGTCTTTTTTCTTAACGGTTGATTTAGTACCGGCACCGGAAGTATCTACGCTCTCCACGCTCGCACTGGTATAGACTTCAATACCCTGTTTCTTAAATTGTTTTTCCAGCTCTTTAGAGATATCAGCATCTTCTACCGGCACAACCCTGTCAGCAAATTCTACAATCGTGACTTTGGTACCGATGCTGTTATAGAAATAGGCGAATTCAGTTCCGATGGCACCGCTTCCTACGATGACCATCGATTTTGGCTGCTCAGCCAAAACAAGTGCTTCTCTGTAACCGATTATTTTCTTGCCATCCTGTGGGATACTGGGTAGGACACGGCTTCTGCCACCGGTTGCAATTACTATATTACTGGCATCAATTGTTTGCTTGCTGCCATCTGCAGCCACTACTTCAATCTGAGATTTTGATTTTAAGGTAGCCGTTCCCATGACAACATCAATCTTGTACTTTTTCATCAGGAACTGCACCCCTTTGGACATTTTATCGGCAACACCACGACTACGTTTGATTATTGCTGCAAAATCCGCTTCAATCTTTTCAGCTTTCAGGCCATAAGCATCCGCATGTTTAAAGTAATTATTCACCTGGGCACTTTTTAACAGTGCTTTTGTTGGGATACATCCCCAATTTAAACATATACCGCCTAAAAGTTCTTTCTCAATAATTGCAACTTTTAACCCCAACTGTGAAGCGCGGATAGCTGCTGGATAGCCTCCAGGGCCACTTCCGATAACTATTACGTCGTATGCCATAAAATTTGATTATTATTATTTGATAAAATTCTTCCGCGAAAATAAGGCATTTTGCCGATTCTGCGCAAGAACCCGTCAAATTACAAAGCAAATACAAGCATTCGTTAGCTATTATTTTTGGATTAAATCTGCTAAAGCATCTTTAATTTCAGGAAATTCAAACTTGAACCCGGCTGCCAGTAATTTTTCAGGGATCACCCAGCGGCTTTTCAGTAGTAATTCCGTGGAGGTTCCTATAATAAATGCACCCACTTTCAATAAGGAAACAGGTAGTGGAAGGCCAATGGGCATATGCACCTGACTTCTAAGTGTGTGCATAAATTCTTTATTCTGTACTGGGGTTGGCGAACTCGCATTGAATATCCCTTCTAACGGATGAGTTTCTACAAAACGAACAATACCAAACATGTCTTTGATATGGATCCAACTAAACATTTCCCGGCCATTACCCTGCGGCCCACCCAGTCCAAATCTCGCAAGTCGCGTATAGGGCACCAGGGCACCTCCCTCCTTTCCAAGTACAATGGCAATTCTGAGAGCTACCTGTCTAGTCGCCGGCAGAGAAAATGAAAAAAATGACTTTTCCCATGCCTTCCCTACTTCCACCGAAAAACCACTGCCAATTTCCCCCTCGGCTTCTGTCATAGGCCTGTCTTCTGCGTTCCGGTAAATAGTAGCGGTACTACTGTTGATCCAAACAGGTGGTGGTTGTTTACAACGAAGGAGCGCTTCTCCTAATTTCCGGGTGGTTTCTTCGCGTGAGGAGAAAATAAGGGCTTTGTTTTTTTGGGTATAACGGCAGTCTACTGATTTACCAGCAAGGTTAATTAAGACAGCCGCGTTTTCAAGTGCCTTGGTGATTGCCGCTGCATTACTCCACTGAATATGCTCTTTCCTCCTGGAGATGATAATCGTTTCATATCCCAAGTCGCCATAAGCTTTCTGTAAATAACGGCCAATAAACCCCGTTCCGCCTGCTAAAACAATTTTCTTTTGCATAATCCTATTTTTTGGTTTATCCATTCACATGTTTGGCTGCTGCTTTTTTGCCCCTGAAAAAGAATAACAGGTTCAGCAAAAGCATCACACCTAAGTAGATACTGAATCCACCGATCTTGGTACTGAGCACTTCAAATATGTTTTTCGCATCTAACAACTGACCGCCAATTTTCAAAATCAACAATGCAAATCCCATATTCAATAAATAAAATCCGATTTTAAAAAGCTCGTTGGTCGCCTTTGCAATTTCCTGACGACCATGAAAAATATCCAGCATATAAACCATGGAGTTGCCAAATAATTTTCTGGTAACAAAAATGGTCAGTAGTAAAGCAACTGGCAGGTAGATAATATAGGCCAGTAGAAAATTTTGTGTGTTCATGATATTATATTTATCGTTTTATAATTTTATCTGATGATTGAATCTGGCGATTAAAAATACGATCGCCATATTGAAAAAATGTAGCACTGCCAGCATGATGACCAGCAGGCCCACAACTGTACTTAGTGATTCTATCAACTCCCTGCTATTGCTTACCGGTGGCCAGTGTCGTAATTTCAAAAGCGCGTACCCGATATTTAGCAGATAGTAACCCATGAGTAATAGGTGATTCGCGCTGTCTGCCTTCTCCCTTTTGCCTTTGAAAATTGCCAGCAAATAAATACGACCATGATGATACAATCTCCGGCCGATCCAGCTAATGATAAAAATCATAATTCCGCAATACAAAATATAGGTGACAATATAAAGTGACATGCTAAACAAAAAATTTAAATAGCTTCCTCAGCATCTCTGATTTAGGAGAACACAATTTATCAGCCACTTTACTGACTTTAGAACTAAAAGCTTCTATCTCCTTCACCTGCTGCACGAACATGGCCCCCTCTTTTGTCTGCGCTGTATTCTGAACTTCTTTTAGTTCCGTAAGCACTTCCAGTATGGGGTTCAATTCCCGTTGTTTTCTGACGGCCATTATTTTGGGGGCCCATTTCCAAATGTCTTTTTCACTGACAAAATACTCCTTGCGCTCACCGGGAATGTTTTTTTTATAAACGACCCCAAAATCCATCAGTTGCCTGAGGCTCATATTCGTATTACCCCTGGAAATCCTGAGCCTTTCCATAATATCATCTGTTGAAACGGGTTCCGGTGCCAGCAGCAAAAATGCCTGCACCTGCGCTACGGATTTATTAATCCCCCAGGAACTGCCCAGGTTGCCCCAGGTTTCAATGAATTTTTCTTGTGCCGTTTGTATTTCCATGACACAAAGATATATAATTTATTGAACTTTCAATAATTTCTGAAAGTTTATTTTAAAAAAATTATATTTTGCGTTTTTGAACAATGGGTTGGTGGTTAATGCCAATTTACTATATATGTAGTCAAACGAACCTTTAATCTCAAAGATTAGCAAGCCAAATTGGGGCATACTTGGGCAAGCACATAACCTAAAATCAAAAAGCAGGTAGTCCCGGTAAATGAGAAGCTACCTGCTTTTTCTATATTGAGTTATATAACGTTATTTCAAAGCTATAATACAGACTGTAGTCAATAAAAATACGAAAATATCGCCTTTATGCCCTTATACCAAACTCGATCGCCCATATCCGAAATTACTTCAGGATATTATGGCCCATTTTATCTCGTTTGGTTTGTAGGTATTTAGTATTATGTTCATTAGGGACAGCTTCAATAGGCACAACGTCGACGATATCTATCCCGTAACCGTTGAGCCCAGCTCTTTTCTGCGGATTATTACTCATTAGTTTCAAACGCGTCGCACCCAGGTATCGCAGAATCTGGGCCCCTACCCCGTAATCTCTTTGATCAGCTTTAAAGCCGAGCTGTAGATTAGCTTCCACCGTGTCCAGCCCTTCTTCCTGTAATTTATAAGCACGGAGTTTATTAATTAAACCGATGCCACGCCCTTCCTGATTCATATATAGAACGATTCCGGTGCCTTCTTTTTCCACCATCTGCATGGCAGCATGTAACTGATCTCCACAATCGCAACGCAGGCTGCCTAGAATATCACCCGTCACACAACTGGAA
>DATJDF010000647.1:0-4796 GCA_035497555.1 Arachidicoccus sp.
AAAAACGTCTTTCAGTAAAAATGTCACGCCCTTATTAAAAAATAAGAAAATTGATTTTGCGTTAATATTTGCGATTAATCATCATCAATTGTGTGGTATCCTGAAAGACGTTTTTCCCGCTTTACATAAAGAGAGTAAGCTCTGGATTGCCTATCCTAAATCATCCAGCAAAATTGTCAGCGACTTGAATCGGGTTGACTGCTGGCAAATCTTGAGTCAGAATGAGTTTGAAAAGACGGCAGATGAAACAGTTTTAGACAATGTATGGAGTGCCGTTAATTTTAGGAAGATCACCTCTGCTGAAGATACGGTTGTTGCAGATCAGGTGCCTATTGCAACAAAAACACCCCGCGCCAAGGGTTTTGACAAGAAATTGTCCATAATTCCTGCGGAATTGGATGCCTTATTTGTCAACCACAAAAAAGCAAAAGAATTCTTTTCATCCCTGCCTTCGGCTAATCAGAAAGAGTTTGTGACCTGGATTGAGGGTGCAAAGCGCAGTGATACGAAACAGAAAAGACTGGCTTCTACGCTGGAGAAATTACTGGCCGGCAAGAAGAATCCAGTGGAAAAGTAATCCTAAAACGAGGTTTAGCCAGCGTAATCACTTCTAACTTAATGATTGTCTGGCTTTTAGAAAATAGAGCTTACAATTTTCCTGTCAAAGGAAAAATTATAAAAAAATAGTTAGTACAAAGGGGGTTACCCGTGATGTACTAACTATTTTTCGTTCCCCGGATCCTTACGTGCAACCCTTATCTATCAGTGAAATTGCTTTTTTACTGGCACAGCATAGGCGTATAAAACCTCATTAAATGTTCTGATTGATGTCTACTTCCTTATAGGTAAGTATTTATATCTTATTTGCTTATTAAATTATCTCTTCCAGGCATTCTAAGCCAAAATTGATTTTTTTAACCCAGAATTATTACTAACTTTATTTCTTATAACATTATGTTTTTGAACTAGTTATTAAATTCAATCTGCCCGAAACCTTAAAGGATGAATAATATATTTTCAATAGGTCTGGTCACAGTGTTGATCCTTATATCTACTGTTAGTTGTAAGAAAAATACAGATAATAAAACGGCGGTCTATCAGGTAGAACCTGGTCTGACCCTGATTGGTCCTCGTCCGCCTGCCTCTGTACATGAACCAGCTAATATTCCAGCAATGGTGCTAATAGAAGCGGGGACCAAAGACACTATTTATCTTACGCTCAATAGAATTGAGGGGTTTGAATATGCAGCAGGATTCAGGTACAAAATCAAAGTACAGATAACGCACCTTAAAAATCCACCTGCTGACGGATACATTTTCGGTTATAGTTTGCTTGAATTATTATCAAAGGAAAAAATAAAAAAGTAATTGCGTTTTAGTTGAAAGCTTCTCTTTGTGTTCAAAATTCGATGGAGTACAAATAAAAACCTGGAAAAATCATCCCCTTCTATGAAAAAAATAATACTGGATTTAGCAATAACCCTTGACGGATTTATAGAAGGACCAAACGGAGAAATCGATTGGTGCATCATGGACGATGAGATGAAATTTGACCAATTTCTGGCAAGTGTTGACACGATATTTTATGGGAGACTTAGCTACGATGCCTGGGGTAATTACCTGCCAACGGTAAATGCTGATGCATCTGAGCAATTGCTATGGAACGCTATTCATTCAAAGAATAAATATGTCTTTTCCAGCCAGAACAGGCAGGATAGCCAGGCGACCTTTATAAATACGGATATAGTAAATAAGGTCGCTGAAATTAAAAAGCAGGGAGGAAAGGACATCTGGTTATATGGCGGTGCTGGCCTTACAAGGACATTTATTCAGCTGGGTCTCATAGACCTATACAGGCTATCCATTCATCCCATCGCATTAGGCAGTGGCAAACCGCTTTTTGAGGATCTTAAAATACCCCTGAAATTAAAATTACTTCAAACGAATATTTTCAAATCCGGTGTCGTACAAACTATTTATGAGACATAACCAGCATGCATTCTGCATCGCTAACTGCTCTGCATCTCCTCTTTCAGGAACTTGGCTGTAAAACTGATTTTATTTTTAATCATCTCTTCCGGAGTACCCTCAAACAGGATACTGCCCCCCCCTTTACCGCCCTCGGGACCCAAATCAATAATATGATCCCCCACTTTGATTACATCCAGATTGTGTTCAATAATCAACACCGTATTGCCCCTGTCCGCTAATTTATTAAGGACATTGAGTAATTGCTGAATATCACTAAAATGAAGACCGGTCGTAGGCTCATCCAATATATAAAAAGTTTTACCGGTATCCTTTTTAGCCAGTTCGGTAGAAAGTTTAACGCGCTGTGCCTCCCCACCGCTGAGGGTGACGGCAGACTGACCCAGACTGATATACCCTAATCCAACATCCTGCAAAGTTTTGATTTTCCGATATAATGAAGGAACTGGCTGAAAAAATTCTACCGCCTCATCTACCGTCATATTCAACACATCACTGATGGATTTTCCCTTATAACGTATTTCCAGGGTCTCCCGGTTATAACGTTTGCCATTACATTTCTCACAAGGCACATATACATCGGGCAAAAAATTCATTTCAATGACCCGCATCCCTCCACCTTCACAAACGTCACAACGGCCTCCTTTTACATTAAAAGAAAACCGGCCGGGTGCATATCCTCTAATCTTCGATTCGGGCATGGCAGCAAATAACTGACGGATATCTGTAAAGAAACCACAGTAAGTAGCAGGATTGCTCCTTGGTGTTCTTCCGATGGGAGATTGGTCGATTTCTATTACTTTATCAATATTTTCCAGCCCTTTGACGGACTTATAGGGCAAAGGTGCTGTCTTTGAATGGTAACAATATTGAGATAATAATGGATAGAGTGTTTCATTTATCAATGTGGATTTACCGCTGCCACTGACCCCGGTTACGACAATGAGCTTACCAAGTGGGAATTTCACCTGGACTTTCTTTAAATTATTGCCACTGGCGCCCTTAATTTCAATAAAAAGCCCGTTGCCGGCACGCCTCGATTCAGGTATGCGTATACTCTTCTTGCCATTCAGGTATTTGGCAGTATCCGTATTGGCAGCTAATGCTTCCTTGGGTGTTCCCGCAAAGACAATTTCACCCCCATGCTTCCCCGCACGAGGCCCGATATCCACCAGATAATCCGAGGCCAACATAATGTCTTTGTCGTGTTCAACGACAAGGACACTGTTGCCAATATCTCTAAGATGCTCCAGTGCACCGATCAGGCGGTGGTTATCCCTTTGATGCAGGCCTATTGAAGGCTCGTCCAGCACATAGGTGATTCCCTGTAATTGTGAACCGATCTGAGTGGCCAGTCGTATGCGCTGACTCTCCCCTCCACTCAGCGTTCGGGAGGAACGATTGAGTGTCAGATAAGTCAGACCGACGTTGAGCAGGAACTGAAGTCGTTCCCGGATTTCTTTCAAAATATCTTTAGCAATGATATTTTGTTTCTTGTTCAATCTTTTTTCAAGATTACTGAACCAGTCTGCCAGTATGTCCAAATCCATATCGCCAATTTTGGAGATATTATGTTTATCGATTAAAAACCAAAGACTTTCTTTTTTTAGACGCTGTCCCTCGCAGAGACTGCAAGGTTTTAATTCCATAAACTGGCTGACCCAATCCCGAAGGTTATCAGAGCTGCCAGGGGAGGAAAACCAGCGCTTCAGCATGGGTATGACACCTTCATAACTCCCGCTGTACACATCTGGTATAGTAGCATCATCAGTGTCCACTTCAAAACTATGACTGGCGTCACCGTCACCGAATAACAAAAGATCCAGGGCGGCGGTATTCAACTGGTCTAAAGGCTTATCCAGGGAGAGCTTATGCTTCTTACCAAACTGTACCACCTGCTGGTAAACGCTGGCACTGCGCTGTTCTCCTAATGGAGCAAGTCCTCCTTTTTTCACGCTAAGTCCTCTATCTGGCATGATCAATTCCGGACTGACAGCATAGATTTCACCAAGTCCCTTGCAGGCAGGACAGGCTCCATAAGGGGAATTGAACGAAAAAGAATTAGGGGAGGGTTCTTCATAGCTTATGCCGGTATCCGCGCAAACCAGTTGTCTTGAATACTGGGTCAATTTATTCTGATCATTCAGCCAGACAAATACAAGGTCTTTACCGAGTTTGAGGGCATCCTGAACACTGGTCGAAAGCCGGGCGTGCATATCAGTGGTTACTTTTAACCGGTCAATGACAATTTCTATATCATGGATTTTGTACCGATCGAGCTGCATATTGGCCTTGATTTCCTGTATTTCTCCATCCACTCTCACCTTTACAAATCCCTTCTTGCGTATCTCTTCAAAGAGCTCACGATAATGCCCTTTACGACCTCGGACAACAGGCGCCAGGATCGTCAGTTTCTGATCTTTTTGTCGAAGATAAATATCAGCGATGATTTCATCTTCGCTGAACTTTACCATCTTCTTGCCTGTATTATAGCTATAGGCTTCCCCGATTCTCGCGTATAACAACCGCAAAAAATCATAAACCTCGGTTACCGTACCAACTGTGGACCTTGGATTTTTATTGGTGGTTTTCTGTTCAATGGAGATAACCGGACTCAGCCCGGCTATTTTGTCCACATCAGGCCTTTCCATATCGCCCATAAATTGACGGGCATAGGCACTAAAGCTCTCCATATAACGCCGCTGGCCTTCGTTGTAAATAGTATCGAATGCCAGGGAAGATTTGCCACTTCCTGAGACGCCAGTAAATACCACCATCTTATTTTTGGGGATGGTAACGTCAATATT
>DATJDF010000648.1:0-3687 GCA_035497555.1 Arachidicoccus sp.
GATTGGTACATCGACTTATGAAATGGGAGAAAGGCGAAATGTGGAAAGGGGGTCCTCTGCACATAATACCGTGGTTGTAGGAAATAGGGATCAGTCTGAGGTTTGGAGTGGTTTTCGAGTTGGTAATCGTGCAAAAGTTAAGGTACTGAAAGACATGCAGGATCAAATAGTAGCTGAACATAATGGATATAAGTCTATTGGTCTTATTCATAGACGTTCATTTAACTTTTTTGAAAATTCGATTGAGATTACAGACGAATTAATTAACAGTGCCTCTTGCGAAGGGGTGGCATATTTTCATTTTCACCCATTAATTACTAAGGAACAAATACAGGCTAGTTTGTTTTTTGAAAATGAACTAGGGACAACCGAAAATAGTTTCGAAATGGCAGATGGGTATAATCGATATAAATTAGGCATTTGCCTTGCAGTAAAATTTGAAAAGGTGTTAAAAACTAAGATCAAATTTTAGCTATATTATCTATATTGTAAATTATAATAAATTATAATGAAGAGAATATTGTATCTCACCTTTTATTTTGAACCAGATTTATCTGCTGGTTCGTTCAGAAACACACCTCTAGTTAAAGAGCTTGCAAATCAAGTTGATGGAAAGGCTGAAATTGATGTCTATACTACTTTCCCGAATCGGTATAGCACATTTCAAGTGGAAGCCCAAAGTGAGGAACAGATTGGCAACTTAAGTATCTATCGAGTTCAGATCCCCAATCATAGAAATGGCATGAGGGATCAAATTTTTTCATTTATCAAATATTATAGTACTGTCCGGAAAGTAATTAAAAATAAAAAGTATGACTTGGTTATTGCATCTTCATCCAGATTATTTACAGCGTATCTGGCTTATAGAATTGCCGGTGAAAAGCGCCTTCCTTTATATTTAGATATAAGGGATATTTTTATTGATACAATGGCGGATGTTTTAAAAAATCCTCTGATTAAGTTCGGGACCCTTCCCGTATTACGTCTAATTGAAAAGAAGGTGTTTACTTATGCCTCTCATATAAATCTTATTTCTGGAGGATTTTTTGATTATTTTAAAAAGTTCAAAGGCCCTCACTTTACTACTTTTCCCAATGGGATTGATGATTTATTCTTGGGGCTTCCGAGATCAGTTAGTAAGGGTAATCAGGAATTTAAAGTTATTACTTACGCTGGCAATATTGGGGAGGGGCAGGGCTTGCATAAGATTATTCCCCAAGCTGCAAAGGAACTTGGGGAAAATTTTCATTTTAAGGTGATTGGCGATGGTGGTGTAAAGCAGAAGCTAATTGACTCGATTAATGAGTATGGCGTTACTAATGTTGAGTTAAGTGGTCCAGTTAACCGGAAAGAGCTCCTCGAAATATATAACCAGTCAGATTTTTTGTTTATTCATCTTAATGATTATGAAGCTTTTAAGAAGGTATTGCCATCTAAAGTTTTTGAGTTGGGTGCTTATGATAAGCCTATAATTGCTGGGGTTGCCGGCTTTGCAAACAAGTTTATTGAAGAAAATATTTCTAATAGAATATTGTTTCTACCGGGAGATGTTAAAGATATGGTGCGGCAGCTAAAGTCTTATGATTATAGAAATGAATATAGGGCGAAATTTGTAAGCGAATATAGGCGGAGCAACATAAATTCTAAATTGGCGGAATCCATGTTATCTTATTTAAAATAAGAGAATATGGCGTAATCTTATCCATTTTCGTCCTTATTCCGTTGGAATTTAGACGAGAATGAATAAGTAATTTCTAATGCCACAGTAAAATATCTACAAGCATTCACACTCATCCTTGGCCCCACCGGCGTTGGTAAATCTCATACAGCGTCAGCACTAGACAAGCATGGTAGTTGGTTAAATGTGGCAGAGATTGAATTGCATGTATTAAACGGACAATGTTTAAATAGATATATTTCCACAAAGGAGGAAGTGAAGGAAGAGGTAAATGCCTGGCAACGCTGCAGGAATAATAAGAATTCCATAATTAATTGGCAGTTTACTAATAGTGATGCTCGGGTCAAATTAAAAAGACTTCATCCGTAAATTTAAAGTTAACATAACACTAGTAGTTTTCTAAACGTTTAAAATTAGCTTATGGACCTATAGAAGTTCTCCAACATTAAATCTGCCTTTTGGTTTAAATGGCTAAGTGACTCTCGATAATCAGGTGTTTTGTCTATATTTTCTAGTATCAGCTCTAATTCGGATGTTAAGAAAGGTTTTTTCCACAACTTCAACTCCGGTATCTGTTGAGACAAAATCTTTAGTTTGTCTTCAATCTCGATACATATAACAGGTTTATTTAACAGTGCCGCAACAATTGCGCCATGATATCTAGCACTAATGAATATATCAAACAGGTTCAATTCGGCTATAAAATCTGATAAAGTATATTTGTCTGGATCCCAAACCAATATATTTTCATCCTTTAACCTATCCATAAATTTGGGATCCTTATGAGGAGCAAAAATTATAAATTTAGATTCAAAATCTTCAGTAGATTTATAGAACTCCATAATTTTTTCTATATATAAATCTCCATCTTCATCAAGACCCCAATCTCTTATAATTATCCCGAGTTTCTTCTTAACTTGATCTCCTTTGAAATTTCTTTCGACTAAATATTCATTTATTTTGAAAAATGAAGAAAACACTACATCCGCACCTAAAACCGCATTAATATTCCATTCCTGACAGTAAATATAGGATACTTCATCACGAACACCTATATAATCTGCATTCTGCAATCTTTCTTTCGCACCATTTATAACTTGGCTATTTCCTGTAAAAGGGCCAATGCCAAATCCCAGAAAGGCTACTTTGTTATAATTGACAAATGGTTGACGTTTAAACTTAGTTATCAACAAAGATGGATTTCTTAATACCAACTTTAATTTCTCAATGGTAGTTAGAGTGTGGTTGGAAAATGAAAAAAATTGAGTTCCTCCGCCATATACCAACCAGTCAGATTCAAAAGAAGTCTCGTTATATTTAGATGTAGAATCCAGCAATTGTTTCACATAGCCAATTTTGGTCCCCCAAAAATTAATTTCAGCACTTGGGAATACCGTTTTAAAATATTTTTCGAAAACAACCATTAATAAATCGTCGCCAAAATTGGTCTCCCCGTAAGCGCCTTTAATTGTTATTTTCAATAAGTCTTTATTTTTCATCAAATAAATTTGTATAATAGTTTACGACTTCACCAGCATAAATCCCAATTTGTGCCGCCTTTTGAGGACGGCACAATTTTTCGACAGTATTTCTTTGCCTTTACGGTAGAACGAACTGTGCAATTTCGTCTGATTTAGATGATGACCTGACGCAAATATAATTACTTTTATGATGCATATTTATATATTTTACAACAGCAGCAATTCAAAGTGGATTTAACATTACTTTGATCAACATGCCCTCTAGCGGTGCAACCTTTAATATCGACATTAATTTCTGGACATTCCAAAATAATACTAAATAGCCTTGATAAGATGCTTGGCTCCCCTGTGCGGTTTAGAAACTATTATTGTAACCTACGATTCATCATAGGAGTGTAATAAAAAATTCAGATATACTTTTAGTTGTGCAAAGTATAGACCCAAACAAAATGGCTAAAAAACATGTCGCCCTTAGTGTTCCGCTCTCCTAAATAATCGGACATAATTACAAAAAAAAATTGTAACTAT
>DATJDF010000649.1:0-12710 GCA_035497555.1 Arachidicoccus sp.
AACCTGCAATCGGCTATGTCAAAATAATACTGATCTTAATTATTTTAATTGTCCCTCAACTAATACGATACAATAGAAAGGATCTTAACTATAAAGTGTTTGACGAGTGGTGGGGGCAGGACAATAATGGGAAAAAACATCCGAAACTTATATGGGCACAACTATATATTCTTGTTTCAACTATGGCTTTTTTGGTAACGTCATTTTATACCATAATCGCACGAAATTAGGGTCAAGTTCTTATAATGATTTAAAACATAGGATAATGAACATTACATTTAGATTATTAATTTTAGGTTGTTTACTTTTTTCACTTCAAGCTAAGGCACAAATCAAAGGCGACAAGAATGTCTTATTAATTCCACTAAATTTAGAAGAACATTTGGTCTCTTCAAATTTGGCTTCAATTACAATAACCGAACAATTATTTGATTCTTCATTCTTGGGTGTTGCCCCATCAAGTGAAAATAATATCCGAACAAATATCGTTGCACCCAATAATAATATCCGTAGATGGTTGCAAGAATATGTATCAACTCAATTTGCAGGTGCATTCAACCCAGGTGGTGCAAATATAAAATGGAAGATAAGTGCCTTAAATGTGGGGACAGATTCGTCATCGTCTGGTGTTGTGTCATTTACGAGACTAAATGCTGATGTTTATCGCTCTTTCATCGGCTCTGATGATGAGTTAATTACGAATTTTGACACATTAATAATATCCGATAACCCTCTTCCAGATTTCGGGCAAAACATTCAGGATGCAATAAAGGCTCTATATGTTCATTCTAATAATTCCGTCTCAAACAAAAGTAGTGGAATTGCTGAAAATAATTTGACTGGGTCTCTTTTCAAACCCAATAAGGAGAAAAGTAAACACTCAAAAATATTTATGGACAAGGTTTATAACCAAGGCATTTTGTTATCTTATCAAGAATTTTTAGATGATGCACCATCTTCTTCTAATTTTTTTGTGGGTGCTGATAATCAAACTAGCAAGGTTAAGATATTTCAACTTACATCTGATAGTAGTATGCATTTGATTGTTAATCCATGGGGCTTGAGTATTCATAATGAACTTTATAAATTTGTGGATGGTGGATTATACGCTATTGAACAATTAGGCAATGGTTTCATATTATCGAAGTATAAAGATTACAAGACGAGGAAAAATAATGCAAATTTCTGGCGAGCTAATGTAGGTAGTCGAATGGGGAATGCCAATCCCTATGATGATAAGCATATAATTCGGGTTCCGGCCTTAATAAGCAATGATTTGAAGATTGAAGCGACGCATTTAGATATGAACACAGGAAAACTTTCTTTTTAAAAAATAAATGATGAAACGATATTTAACTGTTTGTAGTATTCTTTTGATTATATTATATCAATCCATGGTGGTTAAGGCACAATCGATACCAGTTGGATCTGTTGGCATTGTTTTCTCTTATGATGCCGCGGGTAATAGAACAAAAGCTGAATATGTTGTTAATAATACTCAAGCTACAGTAAAAGAGATTAGCGCCATTTCGGTTAAGGAAAAGGGTGTCCAAATATTAAAAGTTGATGCTTTATATCCAAATCCCACTACTGGCAGGATAACAGTTCGATTGGTGAAGCCTTTAAATAAGGGCCATGTTCAGATACTTGATATTTCTGGTCATGCCTTGGTAAATGGTATTGAGAATGGGTCGATTTTATCATTTAATCTGTCAGGTTATCCGGCGGGTATATATTTATTATACATCAACCAGGATCGGCAAAAAGTTACTATGAAAATTCTTAAAAGGTAGTATATTTTAAAGTTTGAGAACTTTATACAAAAATATTCGACAGGGCTAGTGAAATATAATTACATAGTGTGAATTATATCACCCCCTAACGCACATTTATAGTATCCGTTAAATGTGCTCCCGAAAGTGCAGCTATTGCTTCCAGCCGGATACCTATATTTACAATTCCTTTAAGCGGCTCATCCGGCATTTGTTGAGCGAGTATAAACGCATTATTACCTGAGCCGAGACGAAGTGGGGTTTCATTCAGACGGATCCTGGTTTCAATAGTGGTACCCAAAGTGTCACCTAGCCAGGCACCGTGGCTGTCAGCCAAAGGCAAATTTATATGCTTTACCACTGCACTGTCACCTGGCCGAATGAGCGAATAACTAAGAAGCAGATTACTATATTTGAAAGCCTCGGTATGACGAACCACCGCAAATACATTATATAATACGGTTGAATCGTCTATCTCAAGATCAAGCCAGGGCGCAAATTTATGGGACCACTCCATTTTGGGGATATTTACCAGTTGTTCCTGACGTAGTGTATGGTGTGAACAGCCGGCCAGAGAAAGGAGGGTCAGCAAAAATACTGCTGTCCAAAGCTTTCGCTCATCTATCATTAACTTCTGGAATTGCCGCCTTTTATTTTTCATAAGTATTTATTCCGATTGATTTAGCAGTCTGGTCGTTAAGTCTGCTAAAGCCGTTAAAGCACGTTGAGGATCTGTTCTTTGGCTTTTTCCAGTTCATCCTTCATTTCGACAACATAACGCTGGATATCCAGATCGTAGGCTTTCGAACCGGTAGTGTTAATTTCCCGGCCAATCTCCTGGAGTACAAATCCCAGCTTTTTGCCTTTTGATTTCCCGGTTTCTGCCAGAATTTCTTTGAAATAGGCACAGTGAGTTCTTAGACGGACCTGCTCTTCACTAATATCTATCTTCTCTATATAATAGACTAGTTCCTGTTCCAGCCGGTTGGCATCATAGGCATCTTTTCCTACATATTCGTCAAGTATTTTGGTCAGATGTTCTTTGATCTTAACCCGCCGATTCACTTCTTTTGCAGCGATAAGCGGTTCCCGGCTTTCTATATTTTCGATTCGAAGGAGCAGGTCCTTTTCTAGTGCGTTACCCTCATCCTTGCGGTGCTGGTGAATACTGTCTAAAGCACTGCCCAGTACTTTTTCAAAATCAATGTAGTCTTCATCAGTCAGCACTTCAGCAGAACTGGAGATGACTTCGGGTAATTTTAAAACGGCTCCCAGCAGGTTTTCTGTGCTGGCATTTAGTTCATTTGCCAGGCGTTCAACGGAAATATAGAAGTATTTGGCTAGCTCCGCATTCAGGGCAACAGATTTGCCAGCGCCATTTTGTTTTATCGTAACCGTACATTCCACGCTGCCTCTTAATAGCTGATCTGCAATCGAGTTACGGATTTTGAATTCAAATGGCTTCAATAAGGCAGGCAGGTTTAAGCGGATATCATACTGTTTCCCGTTCAGGGATTTAATTTCAACCAAATACGTTTTGTCTCCGATCATTTGTTCGGAACGTCCATAACCCGTCATTGAAAGAAGCATAAATTTAAATTTAAAACAAACCTACTTAATATTTTGATAAATTGCACTGTAAAATTAGCCCAGATCCTGAATCTGCGGCAAATTTAAGCCCAATGAACAATGAAAAAACATAAGTTTTATTTTATTTCTTTCACCTACTGGTTTTTGCTTTTATATATTATATCAGCACTGGTCTGGTGGTTTATATCACTTGAGGCCCAAAATAGGCAGATGTTTACCTATCGATATGAACAACTCCGTAGTGATGATTACCAGTATACGCAGAAAATTGAGGCCCTGGAAGATGCCAGATACCGCAAATCCCTGCAATATATAGGCGAGGGACTGACCTTTTTTGTATTGATAATGATCGGTGCAGCCTATGTTTACCGGACCATTCGCCAGGAAATCAAATCTGCGGACCAGCAGCAGAACTTTATGATGGCCATTACCCATGAATTTAAAACGCCCATTGCTATTACCCGCTTAAACCTGGAGACGCTTCAAAAGAGGCGACTAGAACCTGAACAACAACAAAAACTCATCCTAAATACCTTAAGTGAAACACAGCGGCTTAATTCCCTTACCAATAATATACTGACCACTGCTCAGTTAGAAAGTCGGCATCATGCAATTAGTGAGCAGGAGATCGATCTTTCTGAACTTATAAGAGCGGGTGTTGAAGAATTCAGGGTGCGGTATCCGTTACGGGCTTTTCATCTTCGAATCGAGCCGGATATTTGGATCAAAGGCGAGCAGCTCCTTCTGCAATTGCTGATCAGTAACTTAATGGACAATGCAATAAAGTACGATCCTGAACGGCAGCCTATTGTAATTTCTCTAACTCAGATAAAGCAAAGAACAGTTCGTTTGGAGATAAAGGATCAGGGGCCGGGGATCCCGCAGGAGGATAAAAAGCGAATATTTACCAAATTTTACCGTGTGGGTAGCGAATCCGTAAGAACCACCAAAGGAACGGGACTTGGCCTTTATCTTTGCAAAAGGATCGTATCAGACCATAGTGGTCAGATATCGGTAACAGATAATCAGCCAAATGGTGCTATTTTTACAATTCAATTTCCTATTCTAAACCTGAAAAAATGAATGCAAACAATAACGGAAATGTATTACTTGTAGAGGATGAAGAGAATTTGCATGAAGCATTAAAGCTCAATCTTGAGTTAGAAGGCTATACTGTTACTTCTGCCTATGATGGCAATAAAGCACTTAAAGCAGTGGAAAATGAATATTTTGATTTAATCATCATGGATGTCATGTTGCCGGAACTTGACGGGATTAGTGTCACAGAACGTATCCGTATCCAGAACATAGACACGCCTATATTAATATTAAGCGCAAAGAGTACGACACTCGATAAAGTGGCGGGTCTTAAAAAAGGGGCGGATGATTATCTGACCAAGCCCTTTGATTTGGAGGAACTGTTACTGCGGGTGGCCAAGCTGATTCAGAAAAACCGCAAACTCCAGGACCGGGAATCAATCAGTGATGAGTTCAGTTTTGGTAATAACCATATCCTGTTTAATGCTCAACAGGCGACAACCTGGGAAGATAAGACAATCGAATTAAGCAAGAAAGAGACCATGCTGCTAAAGCTGCTTTTTGAAAATAGAAATGAAGTCGTTACCCGGGAAAAAATTCTACAGGTTGTCTGGGGCTACAATGTATTCCCTGCTACCAGGACGATTGATAATTTTATATTGAATTTCAGAAAATATTTTGAAAAAGATAGCCGGAGCCCAAAGTATTTTCATTCCGTACGGGGCGTAGGTTATAAATTCACAGATATTGAATAACCCCTGATTTTGTGCAAATCGCAAGGATTAAAGACAAATTAAATCAAGGGAATATTTATAACTTACCCTTCATTGTCTACCATTTATTAGTCTGCAAACCCATTAAAGCGCTTTGCAAAGCGCTTTAATGGCAGTAAGTATTTCCTGACGTGAAGCTGCTGCTGTAACAGGCATATAGAGTGCTTTATTGCAACGCGTGATCAGGGTCTTGAAATCTGCGGTCTTTTCTGGATCCTTTTTGTCAAGTGCTTGCAACAATTGTTGTTCATCGGTATTTGCCAAATGCAGCAGATCTTGTAATTGCTGGATCAGCAGTGCTTTTGCCAGCAGGAAAAACTCCTTTGGATCAGACTGTTCTTCCAACTCTTTTATAGATTCTGCCAGTAGTTCCTGGCGGCTTTTTAAAGGTGCCGCTGCGGCAGTTGCATTCTCCTGCTCTTTTGCCTCTTCAATCTGCATTTTCTGAAGCGCCTCTGTTTTCATTTTCTGAGCGAGTCTGGGGGGTAAATAACGGGTTTGGTCTGCCGCTGACATGTGTTTTAAATCAGCAGCAATGCCAGGATCATTTGGATGACTGCCCTCAGAGGAAATAGCCGGAGCAGGTATTGGTCGCTGTGCATCGGTCGCTGACATGGGGATAATGGCCTGCTGCGCCGTGGATTTGTTCTTGCGGGACTCCTTCCATTTTTTTCGCTCTGTAATCAGTAATATGCTGATGACAAGTAATGCAATACATGCGACGATCCAAAGGTAATTACGGTTAGTGGCGTGATTGCGGGCCAGGCTGTCTGCCACACCATTATCTGCTACGGACTCAGTGAATTCTAATTGAATCTGATCTGTAGAATCTTTTACATAAGCATTTTTCTGGGTATCAAAATAATTGAATACAATGGATGGGATAACGACACCGCCTTTATTATTACCAATAAAGGGCACATCAAAATTCAGAGATTTTTGGAGAGGGTAGGCCGATTTATTGACCGATTGACTATCCTTTGCATCATAGGCCTGGATATTAGATGGCCAATTGATTGTGGGCAGATCGACTGCATCCAGATTGCCGGTACCTGTAATCCGCACATGCAAAATATTGTTTTCGCCTGCAGGTAATTTATTTTTGTCTACACTGGCGCTTATCTTAAATTGGCCAATGGCACCTGAAAAGTCCGCTGGCTGGCCATGAACAGGCAGTGGAATGACATGGACGGTCATGGGTTTACTCTTGACAAGTATCGTCCCGCTTCGTCTGTCTGCGTGATTGGTCGCATCAATAAAAGTAGTCTGTACACTTACACTCGCAGAATCAAGGGGAATATCGCCCGTTTTTAAGGCGATCAGCTGTACTTTACGAATTCCCCGGGCACGAAACCTTCGGCCATTAACTTCAACATTGTAGGGATAGAGATTCTGCTCAATATCCGTAACACTAAAGCTGTTAAAGGAAGGAAACCTATTGGGTTGCCAGCTGCAATTAAAAGCGCCCATAAATTCATAGTCCACCAGTATGGGTTCTCCTACGTAAAAAGTGGTTTTGGAAGGAGTAATCTTAATGAAAAAGTCATTTTTTGCTGCGTCCTGAAAACTCTGTCCCGGTTGGAAAGTCACGCCGGTAATGGGCGGGGGTGCCATGTCCTGATCCAGCCCAAATATATCGGATGGGAAGCCCATGTTGGGCAGGTTAGGTGCAAGACCACCAAAGGGTGAACTGCCGGCCTGGGGTGCTCTTTTTACATGAGGTTGCTTTGATACTTTGACAATGCCGTCCTCACAACTTAAGGTTTTTCCATTATAATCAATGTGAATACCGGGTACCCTGAGGGAACCCATATGTTTGGGGTAAAGTGTAAATATGTAGGAGACGCTTGAAGTTGCATTACCATTAATGATGCTGGTACTTTGACTTAAGCTGGGGCCATTAACATCCCAGTCCTTAAAATCTATATCCGGCATCTCAGGCCGGCTAATGTTTTTAAATTCGTAAGTCGCCTGGACGGCATCCTGGGACCCGATTGTCTTTTCCGAAAGATGCAGGCTGACGGCTGGTTGTGCAGCTAACTGCCATCCAATCCCGCAAAGAAATATCAGTAATACAAATTTCCATCTATACATATATCAAATATAACGGCCGTTTATTTTAAAAAAAATCAATGATGTAAAGTTTGGGAATACTTTCAAAATACTTTGTTAACAAGTTAAGCGCAGCATTATTTGTTCAGTATAGCCCTCTTTTCAACCCTGTGGGGATACAATGCCTGGGTTTCAGGGCAGTATAAAGGCAGGATGTCGGCGGCATCCAGTGTGACACAAAATTCCAGGTCTTTTTCGAGGCCAAACGCCTTTAGACGATGCCAATGCGTCGTCTGACGGATAAATTGTTTCATATCTGTTCGGTGGAGTTGATACATTTCTTTTACCATCAAACTACTATCACAGTTGATCAGAAACTCATCTTGGACCCTGTCGACTACTGCGCCTGCAAAAAGGCTATCTTCCAGGTTAAAACGATCCTTCCAGGCTGAGCAGGCAAGAATCACATTTTTACCTGAGGCTAATATAAAATTACACACACTCGAAATATTGACAAAGGAACCGGTAATCACCTGTGATGCGCCCTGCTGAAGTGCCATATGCAGGAGCCGGGTGCCATTTGTAGTGGTTAACACAAGGGTTTTACCATTAATAAAATCTGAACCGTATTCAGCTGGTGAATTTCCGTGTAGTAATCCTTCAATAACTTTGCCGTTACGCTCTCCGGCAGTAATCGCTCCAAGGGATTTTCCCTTGTCTATACACTCTTGGACACCCGCAACAGGATAGACACAATTTGCTCCATTTTTTAATGCAGTGGCAATTGTCGAGGTCGCCCTAAATACATCAATTACGACAACGACTGTATTTTTCAAGGTATAAAGTTCCAATAATCCAGGAGACAGCACAGTATATAATGTTGGTTTTTCCATGTTGCAAATTAAAGAACTTTTGAGCATAATGATAATATTATGTAATTTTCATACGCGGAACACGTTATTATATAATCTGATTTTTATTTTTAACCTCAAAATTGATGTTTTTATGAAAAAGTACATCGCGGAATTTATTGGCACAATGTGGTTAGTTCTCGGGGGTTGTGGTGCAGCTGTACTTGCTGCTGCATTCCCTGATTTGGGTATTGGATTTGTTGGTGTCGCGTTTGCCTTTGGACTTACTGTATTAACGGGTATCTATGCCTTTGGCCACATTTCCGGAGGGCATTTCAATCCAGCCGTCTCCGTTGGATTATGGGCCGGTGGCCGGTTTGAAGGCAAGGAAGTTTTGCCTTATGTTATCTCCCAAGTACTAGGCGGGATCCTGGGGGCTGCTATTCTTTATGTAATTGCTACCGGTAAAGCTGATTTCCAGGTTGGGAATTTTGCCTCTAATGGGTATGGAGAACATTCCCCTGGTGGTTACAGCCTGGCCGCTTGTGTCGTTTGTGAAATTGTAATGACTTTTATGTTTATTATTGTCATTATGGGGGCTACCCATAAAAAGGCACCCGGTGGTTTTGCAGGTATTGCAATCGGTCTGGCCCTGACACTTATTCACTTGATCAGCATCCCTGTTACTAACACTTCCGTTAACCCGGCAAGAAGTCTGGCGCCTGCTATTTTTCAAGGTGATTGGGCACTGGGTCAGGTATGGATGTTCTGGGTTGCGCCTCTTATAGGTGCTTTGTTGGCGGGTGGTGTTTATAAATGGTTGCTGCCCAATAAATTGTCTGAACCGGACGCCCTTACTTGATTTTAGCTGCTGTATCATTTAAATTTAGCAGCAGCCCGCTGCTAAATTTAACCAAATTATCCACAACGCTAAAGATCAATACCCGAAATTTGTACTTTGCACCCGATTATGAGAAAATACGAAGATACATATCTGCATAAAGGATTAAGAAAGCAGCTAATCACTTTTTTAAAGGAAGAGCGAAAGATTAAAGACCAACGGGTGCTGGAGGCTATGAACCAGGTGCCGCGGCATTTCTTCCTGGACTCCGCCTTTGATCGTATTGCTTATGATGACCGTGCATTTCCAATAGGAGAGGGACAGACTATATCCCAGCCTTACACCGTTGCCTATCAAACGCAGTTATTGGAGGTAAAGCCGACAGACTCGATTTTGGAGATCGGAACCGGTAGTATCTATCAGGCAAGTGTACTGGCAGCCATGGGAGCAGATGTATTTACGATTGAAAGGCAGAAGAAGCTTTTTGAGGCGCAGAAAGATTTTCCACTCCGGGACAGATTCCCGAACATTAATTTTTTTTATGGGGATGGATATCAGGGATTGCCTGATTATGCGCCTTTTGATAAGATTATCATAACAGCAGCCGCACCCTATATCCCTGAAAAATTAATGGCACAACTCCGTGTTGGCGGGAAGATGGTCATTCCGGTACAGGATGAAGGTAGCGTTCAGACAATGATGCGGATCACTAAAAACGAAGATGGGACTTGGGAAGAAGAAACCTTTGACCATTTTTCCTTCGTACCAATGCTGGAAGGCAGTAGTGATCAAAATGGTCGCTAGGAAGGAGCAATAAATTTAAAAAGGCTGAAACTCATTTTGCGTTCCAGCCTTTTTAATTATAGACCTTTTGTTCGATGATATATCATCCGGATATCTGTTTTAGCTTTCTTCGGTTGTCAGACAACTGGAGATGATAGCCACACATTCTAGTATCTGTGCTTCAGTAATGACCAGTGGTGGTGCAAAACGGATTTTGTCACCATGGGTTGGCTTAGCCAAAAGCCCCGCGTCTCTTAATTTTAGACAAATATTCCAAGCCGTATCCTCATCTGCATGATCAATAACGATCGCATTAAGTAATCCCTTACCGCGGACTTCCTTAACCAATGGATTTTGAAGTTCATTAATTTTCCGGCGAAAAAGTTTACCTAATTTATCGGCATTTGCGGCCATGTTTTCGTCCTTCAATACTTTTAGTGATTCAATGGCAACAGCACAGGCCAGCGGATTGCCGCCGTAGGTAGATCCGTGTTCCCCTGGCAAAATGGTTAACATGATTTCATCATCAGCCAATACTGCACTGACAGGAAGTACGCCACCACTTAATGCTTTACCCAGGATCAAAACATCTGGTCTGACATTTTCATGGTCACAAGCCAGCATTTTACCGGTACGGGCAAGACCGGTCTGGATTTCATCGGCGATAAATAATACATTTTTTGCTTTACAAAGTCCGTAGGCTTTTGATAAATAGCCCTCGTCCGGTAGCCTTACGCCGGCTTCCCCCTGAATGGGTTCCACCAGGAAAGCAGCAACGTCGCGATCTTTCAGCGCTTCTTCGAGCGCAGAAAGATTGTTGTATTCGATGGTTACAAAACCAGGTGTGTATGGCCCAAATCCGGCTTTAGAAACTGGATCTGTACTAAAGGAAATAATGGATATGGTTCTCCCATGAAAGTTCTCAGAGACGGTGATGATTTTTGCCTTACCATCTGCGATTCCCTTGACTTTATAGCCCCATTTGCGGGCCAGTTTAAGCGCTGTTTCAACAGCTTCGGCACCCGTATTCATTGGAAGGACTTTGTCATATCCAAAATACTGAGTGATGTATTTTTCAAATTCCCCGAGAACGTTATTATAAAATGCACGGGAGGTCAGGGTCAGCTTTGCCGCCTGATCAGTCAGGGATTTCACAATACGTGGATGCCTGTGTCCCTGATTCACGGCAGAATAGCCACTCAGGAAATCATAATATCTTTTACCATCTACATCCCAAACAAAGACTCCTTCCCCTTTTTCAAGGACGACAGGCAAGGGGTGGTAATTATGTGCACCGTGTTTATCTTCTAAATTTAAGAAATGGGTAGATTGCTCTGATAGCAATGTATCAGAAAGCTGTATATCTGACATGATTATTTGATTTAATCGTTTTAATAAATGTGCTAAATGAACAGGCTATACGACGTCAAAGTGACAGTCACTCCAAGGGTGAACTGCAATAATAATTGATGACCGTAAACCGTATGTAAAAGGTGATTGGTAGGAAGATAAACTTACCCAACGGGATGATTGAGATAATCGAGATTGCTATGTAAAAATAGTATGCTCATGGCATGCAAGTTACAGTGAATTTCCATAAAACCAAAATTTCCTCAAAAATCAGTTAATGCCCCCATTCTTAGACAGCTCATTATCAGTTAGAAATGGACTGCAATTTTTGGATCTAAAGTCCTTATTTTGATGAAGTTTAAGGTTTGAAACAGGTGGAGATTTGGATGATTGATTTTGTCCCAGGTAAACCTGGATTGCAGGATGCTGATTACTTTGCGTATTCGGTTTGTCTACTAAGGCATTTTTTAATTACTTTTGCCCATCAATTAAGCATTTTATGAAAAATTCCCAACTTATTGGTGCATTACTCGCTTTAATGGTAATTTTCTCCTGCTTTGTAAATTGGAGCTATATTCCTGGTCTGCAGGTGCATATAACGGGGATGGATACCGCGGGCACACATTTTGGGAAACCAGGCATACTTCACATTTTTTTTGCAGTGATCGCGTTGGTAATGTTTTCTATTCAAAAACTCTGGAGTAAACGTACCAATATATTTGTTGCTGCTATTAATCTTGCCTGGGGTGTTAAAAATTTCATTCTGGTCTCCATGTGCTCCGCTGGTGACTGCCAGGAAAAAGAATGGGGAATCTATCTGTTACTTATTGTAAGTAGTGGGATGATGTTAATGACTCTGCTACCAAAAATCAACATTAGGGAGGATAAGGCTTAGCCTGAATCATCCGTTAATAAAATTAGGTATTACTTATTTGGGGTTTCAGCTGGAATATATTTTCGCAGGAGGGAAACAAATTCTCTTCGGGGTATCATCCGTGCACCAAGGCTTTCTAGATGCTCGGTATACACCTGGCAATCTATCAAAACGATGCTCTTTTCTTTTAACTTTTCCACCAACTTGATAAATGCAAATTTGCTTGCATTACTTGCCTGACTGAACATACTTTCTCCGAAAAATACCCGGCCTAGTAATACGCCATAAAGGCCACCAACCAGTTGTTCTTCTTGCCAGGCTTCTGCGCTGATGGCGTAGCCTTCCTTATGTAATTCGGTATAGGCGCTTAATACGGACTCAGTTATCCATGTGCCTTCCTGATCAGCACGATTGACCTGCTGACAGCTTTTAATCACTTTTTCAAAAGCCTGGTTAATTGAAAAACTGAATACATCTTTGCGCATCAGCGTTTTCATACTCTTACTGATCTTGAGGTGCTCGGGAAATAATACAAAGCGGGGATCCGGAGACCACCATAAAGGGTAATCACCTTCAAACCAGGGAAAAATGCCCAACCGGTAGGCCAGGAGTAATCTATCCTTTGACAAGTCTCCACCGAGAGCGAGCAGGCCGTCTGATAGGGCGGTTTCCAAAGGTGGAAACCATAGTTTATCGGTTAATACGTTTAGAGACAAGGAAATGATTTACGTGTTGCGTGACGGTGAAAGTTGGAATTTGACGGTATGACAGGGCGACTATGATGCA
>DATJDF010000650.1:0-1504 GCA_035497555.1 Arachidicoccus sp.
AATGGCGGGATCCTTTGTATATTCATAAATATACCATAAAGAACCAGGGAAAAATCCGCTGCACCACCATTTAATTCCACTGGTAATATATTCGCCGGTTTTAGGTTCAAAGCTTTTGGGCATTTTATCCATGGGCGTTTGTTTTGCCAATAGCTTGTATTGCTGCTGTGCAAAACTAAATTGTTCCTTAATCAAACTGCGCATGGAGACCGGCTTTTGTTGTGCCTGTACTGTCGCAAATGCCAGTAGGAAACTTAATATAACCAATAGACAACGCTTCATTCTTTATTTTTTAGGAGGTTCTTTATAAGAGTCGATGGGATAATAATTACATAATAGCGCGGATCAGGTAGATAATCTTCTGATCAGTTGTACCGGGATAATCACAGGGGCAGTCATTTCTGCCTGATTAAGATTCTTATGCTGTAGCAGGGACATTAGTACATCAACAATTTTTTCGCCCATCTGTGTCGGGTATTGTTCAATAGTTGTAATGGATGGACTGATAATTTCACTGCGAGGATCATTGGAATAACCGACGATCTTCAGGTCTGCCGGTACTTTTAATCCCATTTCTTTGGCAAACTTCAGTGCAGCGATCGCCGTAGTATCATTGTCTGCCACCAGCCCATCAGGGAGTTCTGTTCCTTCGAATATCTTTTTAAGCGCGATTCTTGCATTTTCCTTTGTCAGTTCCTGGTAAAACAACCATTCTTTACGTACCGGTATATTGCCTATTTTCATGGCATTATAAAAACCTTTTAACCGGTCCTGGTATAAATTACAGTCTAATGGACCGGATATATGGGCAATTTTTTTACACCCAATCTCTATCAGGTGCGAAGTGGCCAAATAGCCACCTTGCAAATCATCTCCTTTAATGACGATGGCTGAAGTTCTTTCCACCGGTACACGGTCATAAAAAATAACAGGCATCCCACTGTTCATTAACTGCTCGTAAGGCGTAAAATCAGTCGTATGTAAGGTGCAGGCCGCGACAACCGCATCCACCCTTGTGGCCTGTAAAGTTCGCAGCAGATCTTTCTCCATTTCTACTGAGTCATTTGATTGGCAGATGGTCAGGTTGTATCCGTGACGGTACAGGATATTCTGAATGGTCGTAATCACCTCTGCATGGAAAAACATAGAAATCCTCGGAACAATCAAACCAATGGTCCGGGTTTTATTGCTGCGAAGACCGGAAGCAATATTATTGCGCTGGTAGCCCAGCTTCTCAATCATCTCCAGTACCTTTTTCTTGGTTGCCTCTTTCACATACGGGTGATTGTTTAACACCCTGGAGATTGTAGCAGGAGAAAGTCCGGTTGCCTCGGCGACCTGGATAATCGTGTTGCTTTTGGGTACCTTTTTAATTGCTGGCATAAATATTTGTTTTGGGCAGGAATCCGGTAAAATGCCATCCCTGCTTAGTTTTACCTGCTTTTGGCAGCTTCGAATGAATGAAAACGATTACATAAAAACGAACGTTAATTCAGTAAAAATA
>DATJDF010000651.1:0-4446 GCA_035497555.1 Arachidicoccus sp.
AAATGGCTTCAGAAAAACACCTTTTACCTCCCAACATCAGTTAATGCTGTCACATGCCTTTGCCACAGAGGCGTTCAGGATAAAATACAGCGGTCAGTGGAGAGAGGCTGTGGGTGGTGCGGACCTGACATTCGATGCTGATATCAAGGCCCCTGACAATACACAGAACTTTTTTGGTCGTGGTAATGAAACGCGCTTCGATAAGACCGGTAAGTTTAAACGCTATTACCGGATCCGTTTCAATACAGTGGATCTGGCGCCGGCTCTCCGGTGGAATTTAGAAGAACAGTCCAGTATCAGTCTGGGTCCTGCTTTCCAGTATTATCATATGGATCCCATAGAAAATGAAGGACGGTTTATCGAGCAGACAGCGCTGTTGCAGTCTTATGATAGTGCTACCTTATATAAAGATAAAATTCATCTGGGGCTTCAGGCTGGTTTTGAACTTGATCACCGTAATAATAAGGTCTTACCGGTATGGGGTACTTATCTACAAGTACAACTGAATGTCTATAAGGGATTGAATGCTTATTCCGGGTCCTATGCACAACTACTGCCGCAGATTGCTGTATATAAACCGCTGAATAATCGCCACACGCTTATATTGTCTGACCGGATAGGCGGTGGAGTGACAGTAGGAAAGGCGGCGTTTTATCAGTCCGTTTTCCTGGGCGGCCAGGGCAATCTGTTGGGGTATCGTAATTACCGTTTTGCAGGCATGCATGCTTTATATAATAATCTTGAACTCAGATGGGCTCTTGCTGATTTTGGCAATTATATCGTCAAAGGTGAATTTGGACTGACCGGATTTTATGATGTAGGCCGGATCTGGCAGCCAGCAGAACACTCGGATAAATGGCATAACGGGGTTGGAGGTGGATTCTATTTTGCGCCGGCAGGATTGACCGTTTTTAAATTTAATATGGGTTACTCGCCGGAAGGCTGGTATCCTTATTTTTCCATGGGTATAAGATTTTAAAATTTATGAAAGCAGAAATAATTAACCTTACCAATCCAAATAGTATGGTCGTCAGTGGGCACCAGACGGTGCTCTCACTCGGTCGTTTCTGCCGGTTTCTGGAGTCAAGGGTTGATGCAGAATCCGGCGCTAAACAACAGTTTTTCAAGGACATCCTGAAAAAGATCCGGGAGTTCCCGGAATTGGAGAAGGAGCTGTCACTGGAAGCCATGATCCAACATAAAGATACCCTTGAATATATTTATCTAACCCTTACGGCGCCCGTAACAGATGAAAAGGAAAAATTCTGGGCTCTTAGCGTCCCGCTGTCGCCCATTATCTTTTATGGTACCAAGGCGCTTTATCATTTTTTAACGGACAGGGAAGGTACACTCAAGGGGAGTATTGTGGGGTCCATGGATAAGGAAGAAAAAATCCATAATATTGAATCCATTGTCTACACGCTTGCCCTGCAGCGCCTATACGGATTTGACCTTTCGACAAAGCTGGAAATTATCCAGAACTTGTCCGCAGGTACAAATGCGATCGAACATACCTACAAAATACAAATGGATACCCGTTTCGTGGAAGTAAGTTATTTAGGAGACGAGCTACCCGCCATTGACTTTAGTATCGTTGAGTTACATGAAAATCAAATTTCGAGTCAGAGTATCGAAAGACTGCAGGAGCTGCTTCCCATAACATTACTTCGTTTTGAAGGCTTCAGTATTGTTCAGATTTCAGATGTAACAGTACATAAGGCCATTGAGAATATTAAAAACATTGTCGTGAACCTTACACCGGATAAGATGGTGTATGATGAAGTGGGAGAGTCGATAAAACTATTGATCGGCAGTCCTTCTACCTATATCCGGTTGATTCCAATGCTTAAAGTCAATGATAAACTGGTGATAGATGATTTTGGGACGGTGGGTAAGAAACTTAGAGAAGTCTGCAAGGTTAATAACGTTGGCGAGAAAGTCTATCTGGATGCTGTAGAAAGGTTTTTTCACCACCCACATACTGTACTGGATGAACAGGTGCGTATGGAGAACAGCAATCCGGAGAACATTGAAATGTACCGTATGCTGGTCAATATGGGCGTCCAGGGCCTACTGATTCAACCGATTTATTTTAACAAGCAATTAGTAGGGATCTTAGAAGTGTTTTCAAAGGAACCCAAAATAATAAGTAACGCGACCCTGACGGCGCTTGACCCCATTATCCCACTGCTGGAACAACTCTTTCAAACCAATATTGATGACTTTAAGGTCTCCTTGGATAAGGTCGTTAAAGACAAGTTTACTTCCTTGCAACCGTCCGTACAGTGGGCCTTTTCCGAGGCTGCCTGGCAATACCTGCAGGTAAAAAAACTGGATAAAAAAGCACAGATCGGGCGGATCCGGTTTGAGGATGTTTATCCTTTATATGGTGCCATTGATGTTCGTAATTCTTCACTGGAGCGCAATAGTGCGCTTCAGGCAGATTTGCGTAAGCAGTTAAGCCTGTTAGTAGGCCTATTAGAGGAGCTGAAAAAAGTGCATTTTCTGACCCTGATTGATGAGATGATATTTAATGCGAAGCGGATGCTGAACAGGATCGGTTCGCAGTTTGGGGCAGATGATGAATTTCAGATCAATCAGTTCTTGGAATCAGACATTGTCGCCTTTTTACTTCATTACCATCAGTCTTATCCAGCATCGGAACCTTTGATCAATGAGTATTATCTTGCCGCTGGCCCCGGTGGGTTTGCTTATACCAACCGAGACGATTTAGAACAGTCGCTTAGACTCCTGAATGCAACAATTGGCAGCTTGCTGGACCGGATGAATGATGAAATTCAGCAGGAATATCCCTGTTTTTTTGAAAAATTCCGTTCCGATGGGATTGAATATGATATTTATATCGGGCAGTCTATAACGCCCAAACGGCCTTTTGACCCGATGTATCTCAGAAACCTGAGGCTTTGGCAGTTGACCTCCATGGCGCTGGTCGCAAGACTTACCCGGGCGCTTATTCCGCAGATGAAAAAAAGGCTGGAGACAACCCAACTGATTTTTATCCATGCAGCCACCATAGATATTGAATTCCGTAGTGATGAACACCGTTTTGACGTGGAAGGTGCTTATAATATCCGCTATGAAATGATCAAAAAGCGGATCGATAAAGTCCATCTGAAAGATTCGGAAGAACGCCTGACGATGCCTGGTAAAATAGCCTTGATTTATTTTCAGGGCAAAGATATCGAGGAGTATTTAGGATATATACATTATTTGCAGGAACAGAAAGTATTAAATATGGATTTAGAATACTTGGAATTGGAGGAGCTGCAGGGCGTAGTAGGATTAAAGGCCTTGCGCATAGGTGTGAATATGGAAACCGAGGATTTTGAATCATAAGATAACAGAAATTTTCAATGGCATTTTGTAAATTACTGTACCTTTAGGTAGATAAATTTTTCATCTGCAAAAGCCGTTTTGTGCACACGATAGAACCTTTTTTCAACTGGCGTCATTTGTATACTTCTGAGGAAGATGAGCGGTCTCCTTTTTATGGAAGGGAGTACAGTGAATTTGAGTTTACCAACGCAGTTTACAACTATTATATTCACCCACAATGGGATGAATTTGGCAGTTCTACCCTGTTTTGCAAAATCATTTATGCAGACTATGAAATGCGGTTTTGTGTCATTGAGCTCATCGGAGAATGGAATGATACGATTGAAAATGACATTATGACCCTGCGTTATAATCTGGCAGATGATATATTTGACCAGGGCATAACCCATTTTATTTTTATTGGAGAGAATGTCCTGAATTTCCATGGAGGCGAGCGTGACTATTATGAAGAGTGGTATGAAGAAGTGAGTGACGCCGACGGATGGATTGTACTGCTGAATCTGTCTGAACCTGCCCGTGATGAATTTAAGAAATACAAATTGCAGTATTATATTGAATTAATGCAATTAGAAGACTGGCGGGTTTATAAACCCCATCATCTGTTCCAGAAAATTGATCAGACAATAATGGGGCGACTGGATGACAGATCGTAAAAAATAATAGATATATACATGCGTCCTGATGCCTGCTTGATAAAGAAATTATGAAAGCTTTTGCTGGATTTAATATGTAAAAAAGAGCAAAGCAGCCTCCAGATTATAAATGGAGGCTGCTTTGCTCTTTTTAGATCAGGTGCACTGTTAGAGCCGACTATTACAGTAATTTACATAAAGCAGTCTACAACAGTTTTATTTTTTGACGAACCGGACCGCTAGGTGATGCTGATCATCTTCATATTTTAGTAAATAGATACCAGCGGCCAGACCCGATACATTCACCTTCGAGTAGGCGGCGGTCAGCTTTTTGCGCAGTAACACCCTGCCATTTAAATCAAGGATCAAAATGCGTGGATGTAAAGACAGTTGAACCGGTGCCTGGATGCTCAACTCACTATGTACCGGATTAGGATAAACAAGGAGGCCGGAACTG
>DATJDF010000652.1:0-5823 GCA_035497555.1 Arachidicoccus sp.
ATCCTTAGATGGATCAAAAGGTATATTAGTAGATGCAGGGAATTTGTAGTCTTTATAATGGCCGGTCTTTGGATCCCTTAACCGTTTAAATTTAACCATATTTGCTACACCGAGTGCTTTATTATGGTAAAGATCTACTACGCTAATATGCTCATACTTGCCTATGGAATCGATCGCCAGGGCAAATGTTTCTAAATACTGACCCTTTTTAGGTTTATAGGATCCGAAAGCATTATTTTTCGGATCGTTTATATAGACAAAATCCGCTCGTTGCAGAGGCGTTATCAGAATTATTTTGGCCTCTGGATTCAAACTGCGGATCTTATCAATAATGATACGGAAGGAGCCGTAAAGACTAATATTTCCTTTATTGCTTTTGTAATCGTCCATAGTGCCAATACTTCTGCCCTGCCACCAATCGTTTGTGCCCAAAAAGACAGAATATACATCCGCCTTGCTTAGTCCTAAGCGATCAATATGCGCAGCAATATCGCCAGAAGTCCAACCATTATAACCTTTATTGATATACTGCAGACCGGGTATCGCTTCAGTGACATCCGTCAAATATCCCTTTGTAACGCGGTACTTGGTCTCATCTAAATGATCGTTCAGGTAGGTAATAGAATCTCCAATCGCTACCCAGGTTATATCTTTATTTTTAAAGGAGGTAAATAGATACCCCACCGCTAAGAACAGGAACACTCTTTTAATCAAATTCATAATTTCAATATTATACGCCTAAATTGACATCGGCCTTTATAATGATTCAGTACCTATATATATATTATAGAATATTTATCCAAAATGACCAAAAAATCTATATGGCATTATCCGACAAGTGGAATTCTATAATCAATGAGGATAAGTTCTCTTTTAATGGACAACACCTTCACATTCATTTAAATCTTCAAATCCCCATTTTTTATTTAGAATAATAATTATCGGGCTTAAACCGCTTAGCATATATGCCATTAGCTTTTCCAGGGTCTATCTCTGCCATTGAGACACCCGCTTCTCGGTACGGCTGGCTACAGATGCAATTACCATCCGGATCAACTATAGCACTTGTAGAATCCGGGTAATTAAAAGTGTAGTTGACACCTGCGACGAATATCCCGTTTTCCATGGCACGGAGCATCTGTGCTTTTTCATAGTATGGATTGTTTTTATGCCCCCACTCCACCAGATGTGGTCCCTGGATATTACTGCCTGTGCAATTGGGATGAAATACCAGTTGAGCCCCACGAGTCGCAGCCCATCTGACAGATTCTGGATAGCGGAACCCTTCATGGCAGATCGTAATCCCAAATTTCAAGCCGTCAATGTCAAATAATTGACGCTCAGTACCTGGTAACCAGAATAAATCTTCAGTCGGATCCAGTTGATTCTTGGTTTGATAGCCTAAGGGTTCCCCGGTTCTTGAAATCACATAGGCTATATTCAGCAGCCTGCCCGATTCATACCAATCCATTGGTAATACAACTGCTATACTGTTCTCTGTTGCCATCTGGCAGACCCTGTCTAAGGCCCATTCCAGCTTTTCAGCAGTGCATTTTTCCGGCTGAAATTCCACTCCAGGGTAGCCTGGAATATAGGATTCGGGGAAACATATAATAGCTGCACCTTTGGCGGCCGCCTCTTTCAACATTCTTTCCACTTGGATTAATCCGTCCGTTAAGGATTCTGGATAAGTGGGTGAAGCTATAGCTATTTTCATAAGTTGAATTTCATAGCGTTCCCCAATTGAATTCAAACCACTATAAGGGGAATAGAAAAGAATAGATTATTTTATTTTGCTACTGGAGAACAAATTAATCTATTCCAGTATTTCCACAAAATAATTTACTGTTTAAAGCGCTTTCTCCAGTTCCAACTGTTCCTGTGCTTTGGTTTTAATGATTAATAACGGACCGTTTATCTCTACGATTTGCCTGCCACGTTTCAGGCGGACTTTACCACCCGGCCATGGGTTTTTAATGGAGCAAGGGCCGCCCTTTTCGCTGAGTATTGTTACAAATTCAACTTCGCCATTCTTAATACTACTGCTAACCAGAAAAGCAGCTTTGGCTCTTAATCTGAAAAAGGCAGCATCTTTGTTGACTGGCCATACTGGGAACAACCTAATGATACCACCTTCACTTTGCATTAGCATGGAATTTATACCTTCGATAGCTCCAGCCGTTTCAATGCCCCCACCTCCCTGGAATGCAGTCAGATTGGTCTCTCGCAGATGATAAAGAATAGATGCCTTGAACCGGTCATATAAATCTGCTGCCGGCCAACCTATACGCGCGGCAACCGGCCATATTTTTGGAAATCCATTATGTTCACTACCGCCTTTCTTAATACTCCAGCCGTCTAATTGTTTAACCGATTCCAGCGCTATACCTATCTCTGCACTATCCGAACCTATAAATATATTTTCGCCCGGGAATACACCACCTTCCAGGTTAACAGGCTGGTCACCCACATGAAACAGATTTTTAGCCATTCCGTTTTTTAATTGAGCTTCTACATAAACTGTTTTCCCCTGGCGGATTATAGTTGGATAATCGCTCAAATTGTCCAAAACGTCCTGCCAGACAGGAACCATTTTTTGATCCCTTCGCAAAATCTGACTGGTGGTGATCAGTGTCCGACATATGCGCCTGATAAAACCGATATCCAAATTGGGATTCACATCATCTGACCCTTCATGGGCGGAACTGTGTTCAATCCTATATGGACGCCGACTCGTATCCAGGTATGATCTGTAAAAGGCGTCCAGTTCTTTAAGATAGGGATACAATTTATCCCTCAGGTATTCTATGTCCCCTGTATACTCATAGTACCATATCAATGGCATAGCAGCGAAGACTCCATTGGATTTTTGATCTGCCGGGAGCTTCTTATAATCCTTATGACTGGCCACGGGCTGTTCATATGGCAGCTCGCTTACCAAATGATAGGGAGTCAGCGACCTTTGGTGACATACCCCTTCGTAACCTGCCGCATGCGTTTTATTCCGCTGCCAGGGCATTTCTCGAAAGATAAGCTCACTGTAGGGAAGGATCAGTTCGGGGCGGTTGCTGGAGCCTGCACCATAATATGCCGCTTCTTCATTATAATTTAAAAAATACCGTCCACCCCAGCTGGACAGATCAGTCGTAATCCAGTTTCCAAAAAGAGAAGGGGGAAAATTCCCCGACCGAATGGCACTTCCAAGGACATAAAGCGATCCGTAATAAAACTTTTCGAATGCCGGGTCACTCAGAGTCACCCATGATTTTAACCAGTAATTTTTCCACCAGGCGTAATGGGCGTTTTTTAGTTGTTCTATCGTTGCCACTTTTAATGCGTTCAGTTCAGCCTCGCTCTGATTTTTTAGGTCTTCAAAACCGGGGAGTGCGGCCGATGCCGTTGACTTAGCGCTTGAGAATGCTACAGCAATAATTACTTTGACTCCGGCTTTCAACTTAAAAATACCTGAGGTGCTACTCCGTCCTTTTTTCATTGCTGAAAATGTCGCTCCCTTTAAAGAGAGGGCCATAGCCACTTTCGCCTTATAATTACCACTGTGATCTGATAAATTGTAATTATAATTTGCCCTTCCCGCCCATAGCGTTCCATTACTTACACCACTAGCATATGGATAAATTGACATGCAATCAGCATCTTCCCCTTTAATTTTATAAGTATGCGGGACCCATAATGTCGTATTGATCTTTACATCCTTATCAGTAGAGAGTTCCGTTATAAAAATATTGTTCTCATCAGCATCCACTTCATCTGCCATCCAGGAATTCATATGGACAACAGCATCTCCTAGTTGTAATGCGGTATGGACTTCAGCATGTACAAAATCCTGCTGCATTTCAAAAACCTGTTTTGTGTCTTGGACCGGCTCCGCACTACGGATGGTTAATCTGCCAACCGACAGGACCGATTCCTGCCAGGTGGTGTTTTGATCCTCTGGGTTTTTCACCGCCGCTCCCCAAAAATCACTTTTGCCAAAATAAAAGGTCTGCTGATCCGTTCGATCTCCCGCCACCACTCCGACATCCCCATTTCCCAGAAGCATGCCTGTGGTAAATTTCTTAGAAATGATCCCTTCGGGCACTGAAGTCCAGCTGGGTTGTAAACTCGTTAATTTCTGCTGCAATACAGGCCATTCGGTGTCGTTCAGATTTTGGCCCGCGCTTTGCGCATATAGTGCAGTAATAAAACCACCGCACAAAAATAGCAGTAAGGTCCTAAAAATATTTTTCTTCATTGCTATAGTGCTTTCATTTCTAAAGACTCATTTTCATCTGTAGTAAAACGCAGCCGCTCTCCTGTCAGGATCTCCGCTTTCTTACCCATCCTAATCAATTGAACACTTTTCCCTGGCCAGGGATTCTGCATATTGCAAAGCCTTCCTTTTTCACTTTTCAATTTCACATACTTGACGATGCCGTCACCAACCGCGCTACTTACCAGGAAGGCCCCATAGGCACGCAGGTTCTCAAAACTTGCCATTTTTTGCAAATTCCAGTTGGGAAAAACCCTGAGGACACCTTCATAGCTTTGCAGCAACATTTCATTGATGGTCAGCGGCACAGCTGCAAGTGTTTCAATGCCGCCACCCTCCTGAGTAACCCATAAATTTGAAGGCGATTGCAAAAGGATCCTCGCCTTCAAGTAATAAAGTATTGAATCCGCATTATAACCGACTCTGACAGCGCCAGGAAAGCAAGTAGACATCCCATTACCCAACGTATTACCCCACTGGCCGGGTCCACTCGCCCTGTCTTTCCAATGGGAAACATCGTCCAAAAGAATTTTATTCAGTTCTGGTGTTGATACTGGCCCGCAAACAGCACCAGGAAGGACCAGCCCGTGAATAGAAACCCTGTTCAAGCCCGTAGCTTTGGCATCACCCTGCCAATTGTGTTCCACACTTTTTAACGCAACTCTCCCATTATTAATGCCCGTTGGGAAGGGATGCATATGGTCCACGATGAAGGTCCATTTTTTCTGCCTTAGCCTATCCACATCTAAAAAGCTACTGATATCTGTCATTCCCTTAAACAGCATTTTAACCAGACCAAGGGATAGTGTAGAGTTTATGTCACCCAGCCTGTTTCGCCACTGACCCTTATTTTTGAGATTGGGCATCACTTCATTGAAATGATCATTGTAGATTTGATAAGAACCATTCTCGAATTTCATATAATCTTCCCAGAAGTCCGCGCATGCTAACAGGTAAGGATAAATACGCTTTGCATACTCTTTGTCATAAGTACTGTAATAGCGCATCAGCATATTACCCGCATTAAAAACAGCATTTATTTTCTGACCCAAAAATTTGTACCCCCCATCGATGGTATTTTCTCTTGTGCCGTAACGCTTTTCCATTCCTTCGGGTGTAAGGGGCCAACGCGTCGTACAAAGGCCATCCGGTCCTATGCCAACCGGATAATAGATACCACGGACGCCCAAAAGATCTTTGGCGAATTTTCTGCCTGCATCCATAAAATCAAGTATTGGCTGGTCAAAATTCTTTGTCTGATCTATATGATTGGAGGCGTAAGAAGCCCAGTAGGGTGCCTGATAATTATAGTTCAAATGGTAGTCTCCACCCCAGGCGGCAGAATCTTTGGTAATAAAGGGTCCCCAAATACCCGGTGCAAACTTGGCGGCAGCGGAGCTGCTGGCAAAAAGATACTGAGAGGCATAATAATATTTTTCAAGTATTGTATCCTGAATGCGGATACTGGACTTTGCCCAGAAGTCAGACCACCATTTTTCATGTGCCTTAAACAGCGTTGCAATTTTGGCCGTATTCAACTCCTTTGCAGTCTT
>DATJDF010000653.1:0-6109 GCA_035497555.1 Arachidicoccus sp.
CCATTTGTAATACCCAGGATCACTTGTATTTACGCGGCGTGACCAGTCAAAACAAAAGCCAATATTATTGAGCTGAACTTCAAAGGTGGCAATATTTTGGCGGGTAGATTGAGCGGGATGAATGCCATGTTCAATGGCATATTGCTCCGCCGGCAATCCAAAGGCATCGTAACCCATTGGATGTAGTACATTATATCCCTTCAGTCTTTTGAATCGGGCAAATATATCACTGGCAATATAACCCAGTGGATGGCCTACGTGCAGCCCGGCCCCACTAGGGTAGGGAAACATGTCCAATACATAGAATTTGGGTTTCGGACTGTCATTATGCACTTTATATGCGGATGACAATACCCAGTTTTTTTGCCATTTTTTTTCAATCTCGCGAAAATTATATTCCATGTGCTCTATTAATATGGTAATTTGAAAATTATTTTAAAAAATCAGCCAGAAAAGTGAAAACCTTTAAACAAATTAAAATAATTGCCTGCAAATGTACGTGTTTAGTATGTAAACATTAAATTTGCTCTAGTTGTATCATATCACAATAAAAGACTTTATGTCAGACACGCAAAGCATCCCCAGACACAAGAAGAAATCAAACTCGGCATTTAGTATTGTCGGTATTTCTCTGGTGTTGCTGATTATGGGAATAATGGGGTGGTTTTTTCTGAATCTGAAAGCCATGGGTAATAACCTGATGGAACAGGTTGAGGTGTCGGCTTATCTGAATATTTCGGGGAAGGACTCCATTGCCACTATCCAGCATTACATTGCTGCTCAGCCCTATGCCATGAATGTTCAGTATATTGATAAAGAAAAAGCAAAAGAAATCTGGAACAAGGACAGCAATGAGGATTGGGATAAGATCCTGGACTATAATCCACTTCCTGAAAGTATAAACTTCTATGCGAAAGCCGATTATGTTAACGAAGACAGCCTGAAAAAAATCGCCGGTGAACTCACCGCAAAGTTTGGTTCTCAACTCTCTGGCCTGAATTATCCCCAGACCCTTGTCACTTCCATGAACGACAAAGTGAATAAAATGGGCTTGATCTTTCTGGCCATCAGTATCATCTTGGGGGTCATTATCGTTGTCAGTATCGATAACACGATCAAATTGACCATGTATAGCAATCGTTTTTTGATAAAGACTATGCAGATGGTAGGAGCCACCCGTAAATTTATTGCTCGGCCGATGAATAAAAAAGCGATTATCAACGGCCTGATCAGTGCAGCGGTAGCCATTCTAATCATGATCATATTAACCAACTGGGCAAAAGAGCGGTTCCCGGAAATAAACAGCCTGGAAAATCCCATGCTTAACTATTTATTATATGGATCGATGATTATATTTTCAGTACTGATTTCCTGGTTCAGCACCAATCGAAGTATTAATAAATACCTCAAAACCCGTCTGGACGATCTGTATTAAATAGATTTCTGGCGAAAACGGCAGGAATTAACGCATAATTTAAAAATTAAATGGCATATTTGTCTGGTAAAACATCAATTATGGAAAACAAGGCCCAAAATTCCGGAGCATTAAATTTTACAAGGGATAATTATATGTGGATGATAATCGGTGCGGTTGTTATTGCACTCGGCATGTTACTGCTATCAGGCGGCGAAAATACCAATGCCAGTATTTTTGATAAAACGGAAGTTTATAGTGCAAGACGCATCACATTGGCCCCTATTGTTATCTTACTTGGATTCGGCATTGAAATATTTGCCATCCTGAAAAAGCCAAAAAACAAAAAGCAAGCATAATTCTTCTTTGAGCTTAAATTCTTCTGGCGGATTACCCTAGTTTGAAGGAAGGGTAGTTTGATGTTACCCGTTCAATTTAATACAATATGATATTAGAATAGCAGCCGTTTCTCACTAGTAGTGGAGACGGCTGCTATTTTTTGGGTGTATTGAAACTTTCTTAATTCCCGATAAATCCCAGGCATTAAGTGACGGTCTGATTAACCGGTGTAGTTATAAGACTCTTCAACTTCCTGTAATCGCAACTGAAGTTCTTCACTGGAATAGATTTTAAATAGTACGGGTGGCTTACCGTCGGCCGGTGCGTCTATGTTACTATCCAGCGCTTTGTAGGGCCCAAAAACCCGGGCGTGTTCCAGATCATTGGTGATTTTAATGACCTGCCCGGTTTTTATTTGAAAATTCTTGTTGGCTTCAGAAATGTTTTTGCCCTGCAGAACTAATTTAAGGCTATCAATCATCAATTTCTGTTTATCCAGTCCTAAGTCCTCTTTATTATTATAATCACGCCCATCTACCAACTGGCTCCCAAATAATGTATCCTTCATAAGGTTGAGCACATAAAAGCCTGTCTCAGAACCGATCTCTATGGTACTTTTGGTGCCGTTATTATCCAAAGTGAAGCTAGTCTGATTTGGATCATTCAGGTCAATAATTTTTTCGACTGCCCCATCGGAAGGGTTATCAATTTTGAGGTTCTGGCCATTGGAAGTAATGTTCCCATTGGAGATGATCAGCAGCTTGCGCTGGTTGCTTTTACCACAGGATGCAAGTACCGCTAAAGGTAATAGTGCCCATAAAAGTTTTTTCATGATATAAGAATTTTAGTTGGTAAAAAAAAGGTGCAAAACAAAGCTGCTTTGCACCTCAATTGTGCGTTTTGATTGCCTTATGCCAAGTGTATATTTACACCTGGTATACAGTAATCGATATCAGTTGATTTCTTATTTGGCTGCTGCATAAAGTTCAGCGACTTTATCCCAGTTAACCAAATTCCAGAATGCTGCAAGGTAATCCGGGCGACGATTCTGATACTTCAGGTAATAAGCATGTTCCCAGACATCCGCACCCAAAATGGGTGTGCCTTTTGTTTCTGCTACATCCATTAAAGGATTATCCTGATTTGGGGTAGAAGTAACTTCTAACTTGCCGTCTTTAACAATTACCCAGGCCCAACCACTGCCAAAGCGTGCGCCGCCGGCGGCATTAAATTTTTCTTTCAGTGCGTCCAGTGAGCCAAAAGCGCTGTCAATGGCTGTAGCCAGTTCTCCGGAAGGAGCACCACCAGCATTTGGAGCAAGGATTTGCCAGAAGAAAGAGTGATTCCAGTGTCCGCCACCGTTATTACGAACTGCAGCAGAGATACTGCCAGCGTTTTTAACTAACTCGTCCAGACTCTTGCTTTCGTTGGGAGTACCTTCGATAGCCTTATTCAGATTATTGACATAAGCCTGATGGTGTTTGTCATGGTGAATTTCCATTGTCTTAGCGTCAAAATGCGGTTCCAATGCATCAAATGCGTAGGGAAGCGCAGGGAGTGTAAATGCCATACTATTTAATTTTTTTAATGATGAACAAATGTGTTTAAGTTTCGCCTTTGGGTTATTCTGGGCAGATGATAAAGCTGTCAAAATGACCCAAAGGCCTATTGCAAATGTAGTAAATATTATCCTTACACCCCGGAACTCCCTGATGCCATTAACGTCGGCTTTTGAAAAAAGACTGCATCAGATCTGCGCACTCCTGGTCTAATATCCCGGAAACGAGCTTTGTTTTCGGATGAAAAGGCGCGCGGCTGACCTGGCTTTGATAGCCATTTTTTGAGTCCGCGGCACCGTAAACGATTTTCCCGATCTTGCTCCAGTAAAGTGCACCGCAACACATCAGACAGGGTTCAAGCGTAATATAGAGGGTCGCATCTGGCAGGTATTTGGCGGATAAATAGTCACAGGCCGCTGTGATCGCCAGCACTTCTGCATGCGCTGTCGGATCCTGCAGGAGCTCCACCTGGTTATGTGTGCGCGCTATAATCTGATCCTGGATGACAAGCACTGCACCTATGGGTACCTCTCCTAAATCAAAAGCTTTCCAGGCTTCTCGTAATGCTTGTCGCATAAAATGTTCGTCGGTATATTCCATTGGATACTACTGGTAAAAGGGTAGAAGACTATCCTGTTTTGCTATTGAGGCTGATAAATTAAGAAGGCAGACCCCCTGTCTCCGTTCCCACCGATTCCAAAAATGATACTAGACCTAATATTCAAGCTACATTTAGCAACACTTATTTTTTATTGCCGAGTAATAAAACATATTTTACCATTTGCTGTGCGTCTGCAACGGATATGGAAGGATGTGCTGCCATAGGAACGGTTCCCCAATGGCCACTACCACCATTGATAATTTTTTGGGCGAGCATATTTATAGTTGTTTCATCAGCTGTATATTTATTTGCGACATCTTCATATGAGGGGCCGGTGGATGACCCGCTGATTTTGTGGCAGGTCAAACAATCGTTCTGGGCAACTAGTTTTAAACCTTTTTGATAATTAGGATCCTTAGAAATATCATTTGCAGCCGATTCATGGCTGGTGGAAGCGGTTGGCTCATTTTTATCTGCATTATTATTATCTGATCCACAGGAGGCAGCCCCTAAAAGGCATATAGCAGATAATGCTACCAAATACTTTTTCATGTAACTGAATATTTTAAATTTGAATAATGGCTCTAAATTACATTAAAAAATTTAATAAACCATTTCTACAGCAGCTGGCGAAACTTAAATATAAATTAAATTTATTTTCAGCTTTCCCAGCAGAATACGGCTATTTTTATATAAAATTGTTCGGTTCCACTTTTTGGGGCTGGGCTCGGTCTTGATGCCAGTCTGGGCTGACAGAACAGAGAAATTGTTTTAAATATCAGTATAAATGTAATAGGTTTGCGCTGTGAAAAGAGCACCATATTACTCATTAAAAAAAACATATGTCCTTAACGATTATAGGAAGCATGGCTTTCGATGCCATTGAAACCCCATTTGCCAAAACTGATAAAACCATCGGTGGATCGGCTATCTATTGTGCGTATGCTGCAAGCAATTTTACCCATGAAATCAATCAGGTGTCTATTGTTGGCGGTGATTTTCCGCAGTCTGAAATGGATGATTTGCATAAAATCGGTGTCAATACCGATGGCGTGGAAATCGTTAAAGATCAGAAATCCTTTTTTTGGAGTGGCCGCTACCATCTGGACATGAATACAAGAGATACGCTGGTTACAGATTTAAATGTCCTGGCTGCATTTAACCCGGTCTTACCAGCCTCTTATCAGAAAACGGAATATTTATTACTGGGCAACCTGGTACCTGCTATACAGCGTTCCGTTATTGAACAGTTGAAGGCCAGACCTAAACTCATCGTATTAGATACCATGAATTTCTGGATGGAGACGGCCATGGATGATCTCAAGGATGTGCTGAAATTGGTAGACGTATTAGTGGTCAACGATAGTGAAGCCCGGCAATTGGCAGAGGAATTTTCTATCGTAAAAGCTGCCCGGAAGATCCTGGGGATGGGCCCTAAGTTGCTTATCGTTAAAAAAGGCGAACATGGGGCATTGCTATTCAATGAAAATGAAATTTTTTGTGCACCCGCCTTGCCATTGGAAGAGGTTTTTGATCCAACAGGCGCCGGCGATGCTTTTGCAGGTGGCTTTGTGGGCTATTTAGCCAAAACAGGTGATATTTCTTTCCAGAATATGAAAACTGCAGTGATTATGGGTTCAGTTACTGCCAGTTTTTGTGTAGAAAAGCTGGGAACAGAAAGGCTGAAAACCGTGACTTCGGAAGATATTAAGCGTCGAGCCGCACAGTTTGTACAACTTACAAATTTCAAGTTAGATTAAATTCCTATCGTTTTCTAAGCGTATAAAAAGCGAAGACTATAAAACCCCCTTTTCAAGATGCTGGTATTGTTGCCGGTGCTGAAGCGGGGATTTTTTTGTGAGCAATTTAAAATGCCTGTTAAAATTCGAGAAGTTATTAAAGCCACTTTCATAACAGATGTCTGAAACCGGATGATCTGTTTCTGCGAGTAGTTTACAGGCATGATGCACCCGGACTTCCGTCAGAAATGTAGAGAAGCTTTTCTGGGTTTTCGATTTAAAAAACCGGCAAAAGGAGTGTGGACTGATATGAGCAATTTTTGCAATATCCTGCAAAGAAATTTTCTGCTGAAAATTATTAAAAATGTACTGGTATATATTGTTCATCCGGTCGGATTCGCTATTATCCTGAAATATGACGGGCCTGGAAATAGCGGACAGGATGGTCTGAGTATCT